>JAOZQY010000246.1 GCA_029931975.1 Bacteroidales bacterium
ACTGAGTTATCCCTTGGCATCGGAGTCCCCTCTCGTATGCCTCCGTTTCACTCAGCTATCTTTAATCTGATCGCAAGTATAGATCAGTTCCGCACTGATTGTCCTTTCCTGTCTGTAAAAAGCTTCGGCTAAAAGTAAAGTGCCCATATTCATGATTTGGCGTCGATTTCCCCGGCAATGAGATGACATAATGCTTATAGCATCCGTATCAAAAAGGGACTCAGGGGCCTTGGCATTAGAAAGTCTGAATTTGATAAACTCAAGACTTTCTTTGTCGCTTAGGGGATTTAAATTGAATTGGCCTGTTAGCCTTGTTTTTACTGGTGCCATGACCTGCAGCTGCAATTTTTTTTCAAGGGTTTCATCACCAACAAGAATAAAACCTGCCGCCACGACCTCCTTATGAGGATTAAACATCAGAGAGCAGATATCCATTAATGATTCCTTTTCCATCAGATGGGCATCATCAATAACAAATACCGGAAACATGCTTCGATTTTCCGATGTCATCTGCATGATCTGTTTTTGCAATTTTATCAATAACGGGACGGTCCTGCCGTTGGTATCCACACCCAGTACATCGGCAATGGCTTTTAAGATCCCGTTGCGTTGTAGTCCTCCGTAATGAACCAGGGCTGGCCGGTAGCAATTTGTATCAAGCAGGGATAATACATGGTGGACCAGTGTTGATTTCCCTACGCCCGAGGGGCCGGACAAGGTAAAACTTTTACCAGTGGATATCAAAGATAAGGCTGTTTTCAAAAAGCGTTGGTCCTGTTCTCCCAAATAGGGGACTTTTAACCGATAGGTATCGGCAAACGGATGATGTTTATAATCAAAAAATTCATGTGGAGATTCTCCATGATTGAGCATACTGTCCTCCTATTGACCGGGATGTTCAAATCGTCTGGCATTAGCGCCAAGATCAGTCATACGTGCTTTTTTCATTTCATCGCCATAATAAATATAGGTTTTATCCCAGGGCATATAGTAGATTGTCACCCTGGAACCTGGCAGGCATCCGGATACTTCATACTGTTTTTTCTTAAACCGGATGGTGGAGTCTTTGTATACCCTGCACCGACGTTCCATCCTGAACAATGCTTCAATATCAACTGACGGTGGCAGGACCCGGCAGCAATTGCGGGTTTGGAGTCTTTTCTGTAAGGGGGAACACTCTATCGAGGAGTGGATGGTTTCGTGATAACGAGCAAGCCAGGTTTTAAAAGCTGTATTGACCTGTTCCACGGTTTTGAATTTATCACAAAGGACTTGATCTCTCACTGTTCTGAAAAAACGTTCCACTTTCCCTCTGCCTTGAGGTCTGTATGGAGGTGTGTGGACCAGGTCTATCCCGTTTCTGGCACAAATAATCTTCAGATGACGACTTGAATATGCAGCACCATTATCTGTGTAAAATCGCTGGGGAATACCAAACCGCCTGCTTCCCCCCATGAGATCATAGATCAAAGGCTCTACCGATTCGGTTAAATAAAACCCACCATGAACAATATACCGGCTGCAGTCATCTAAAATCACATGCAGATAAGTTTTCTTTTTGTTTTTGCCATAAAACAATTTCGGACCATGAAGAAAATCCGCAGACCACAACTGCCCAAAATGGTCAAAAGCAAAGGGCCTTGCATTTTGTTCCGGGTGGATATGTGGATCTCTTTGTAGATTGTGCGTCTTGGCGAATCTGTAAATGGCCGATCTGCTTGGTGTTCTTCCATTCCAGACGTCGGTTTGAGCCAGCTCTTTGATGATTCGGGCAATGGTCCATCTTGAATGCTCCATGCGCAAGACAAGCATTTTAGACGATATCTTGTCAGGGATCTGATGTTTGCCTTTATCGGATCTCGTCTTATCCTCAAGACCTGGCAACCCAAGGTGCTGATAACGATACAGCCATTTCCTCAGAGTTTCACCACTCAATGTCATATGAGATCCATCCGGGTGAATGTATTTTTGTAAAGCTGCCTGATCAAGCATTGTTCCAAATGTCAGGCCATTGGCACCCCTGTGTAAAAATGGACTGATGAGCCCATAACGCCACAAGGCTATGTCTAATTTGTTGTCATTGTCTTTTTTCATTTAGCCTCCGATGTTTAAAATTAACAACTGAAGGCTTTTTTAGCAAACTGCCTGATTTATATGAATATACGTTTTGTGTTGTTAGCTGTTTATCGATACCTTGCAGGGTAAAAAGCCCAGGAAAAATCCCGTATAAAAGATGGCCAGAGGTTTTGGGATGATAAACATGGAAGTATTCCATTACGTTCAACTCTGATCCAGTCCTGAATTGCTATGGCTTTAGCAATCCATCTTTGAATTCGAGGCCAGTTGCTGCCGGTATGCTTGGCAATCGAAGCAATGCTGTTTCCCTGTTCATACATTTTCAAGACATGCAGTAACATGCATAGTGACGCCCGAGTTATCCGTAAAAATGCATGGGGTAAAATCGAAAAAGTTTTCTGGGGACATTGGTCATTATCACAGCGGTAACGCTGAATATTTGTCAAATTACCATCGAACAAATATCGGCTGTAAAAACCGTATTTTATATGAGAATCCCGATTGCCACAATGTGGGCAGCAGATAAAAGATTTGTAATTTTTCCTTGTGATTTCAGACAGAACAGTTAATAAAGAATTCCAGGGGTGGGGCATGTGTTATTCCTCCTAATTTTTTGGTGAAAATTAGATATAACACATTCCCCCCCTCTTATCCCCCCCAAAGGGGGGGAGGAGGATCAAAGGCATGGGCGGCATCCTGCTGTCCCGCACAACTCTCCCTGATTTTTCTCGATTTATACTACCTGATTTTACAAGCTTAGGTAAAGGATTGTGGGATTTTTGCCTGGATTTGAGGGCTCTAACAGCGCTTATCTACAA
>JAOZQY010000247.1:0-1819 GCA_029931975.1 Bacteroidales bacterium
TTTATTTTCTTTTTCATTATTTACACCCTCTCATACATTTTCTCGCCCAGAATACCTGAGGGTTTAAAAACGAGAAAAATAATAACTACACCAAAAGCTACAACGTCCATATATTCAGAACCCTTAGGAATAAATGCTGCGGAAAGAGACTGTGTCATTGCAAAGATAAATCCCCCGACCACAGCCCCATAGATATTTCCAAGGCCACCTATAACGGCTGCTGAGAATCCAATAACACCTGCCATTGCACCCATATCAAAAATTAGTGTATTGTAATAAAGTCCATTGAGCATTCCCCCGACTGCAGCTAAAGCAGCTCCAATGAAAAATGTAATATCTATTACAAGATTCTTATTTACACCCATCATCATAGCAGCCTCACCATCCTGTGCGACAGCTCTTATGGCCAGACCCATTTTTGTCTTATTGATATAAAGAGCCACTGCAATAATAACTACTATACCTACAGCCAGAATAATTAGGTTGTCGTAACGAAAAATTATATTTCCTGCATGAAAGGCAGCTTCAGAATCCGAAAAGAAAGGTTTAAGCAGTTCAGGAAAGCGCTTTGACTCTGATCCTCTGGGATAAAATATCCTTATCATTTCACGAATTGCCATACCAAGCGCCAGAGTTGCCAGCAGGCTCATAAGGGGAGGACCTTTGGAAACAGGTTTAACGGCAAGACGTTCAAACATAATTCCAAATCCACCGGTAATAAGCATTGTAAATATAAAAATAATAATCAGAACAAGCAGATACCCGAAACCCGTAAGGCCAAGACCTGCAATTAAGTTAATCAGTACCAGGCTTATAAAAGCACCCAGCATGAATACATCTCCATGTGAAAAATTTATTACGTCCAAAACCCCGAAAAACAGGGTAAACCCCACAGCAATTAATGAATACTGTATACCCAGCATTAAACCATTGAACAATATCTGTACAACAACCTCAGATCCACTCATACACTTCCCTTTCTATATAAAACTAAATGGAGGGACAGAAATTCCATCCCTCCAAACTAAAAAATAATACTATTATTTAAACGGATTTTCCCAGCTACCTGTATCTCTGTAGGCATACCCGGGTAGGGTTCTTGCACCTGATTCATATTCAGAATCACCAAATGGAACCCAGACACCATCCTGGCTTACATAAGCTGTAACCAGAGGTATATCGTTCTGCCCATACTCGTTAAACCTTATCTCTCCAATAATATCAGTGCCGGCACTCTTATCCATTGCTTCAACAATGAGTGCACGATCCGGTCCTACTTTCTCTATTGCTTTTACAATAAGGTTAGCCGCACAGTACGCATAGGGGCCATATGATTCGTAGGGTTCAGAATAACCCGCTGCTGTATAGGATGCTTCAAATTCTTTACCACCAGGCATCTTTGCAATAGGAGCTCCGTCAAGCATACAGATAGTTCCTTCAGCATGTTCAGCCAAAGCCGAGTTGAAATCCAGACTCTTCAAACCTGAGGTACCAACATATTGAGCTGTTATCCCCAGTTTATCCATCTGTGTCTTAACAAGAACCCCAAGAGGAGTCAAACCACCAAAGAAAACTACTTCAGGATTCTCTGCTTTGATTTTTGTCAGAATTGTTGTAAAATCTTTTTGCTCAATTGAAACACCATCGATACTTATGGGTGTAATACCCCGTTTTTTTAGGGATTCGACGAAATACTCCATCAGTATCGGGGAGTATGTTTAGTGGATTGAATGAATGACAAGAATCACGAAGGACTTTGATAGGTGGGATGAATCCTGAGAAATTGTGTTGATGTGAAAAATCACCTTCAATTGTTAGT
>JAOZQY010000247.1:1829-2890 GCA_029931975.1 Bacteroidales bacterium
CCCGTTTTTTTAGGGATTCAACAAAGTACTCCATATGACCACGCCCATAATCGGTAGTATCATGAATAATGGCAAAAGTTTTAAATCCAAGTTTATCTACAACAACACTGGCGTTGAATTCGTTTTGTTCCACCTGGGTTCCATTAACACGGTTAATTTCCTTATAGTCATTACCATATGTAATTGCCGGAAGAACAGCTCCCCACACTGTATTTGACAAACCAAACTTGTGAAATACATCTGTAGTTGTAATGGCTACCATAGAACAGTAATGACTCGATGCTGCCATTATATCAGGATCAGAACCAGCCTTTGTAGCCGCCTGAACTCCCTTGGCAGGAACACATTCATCATCAATAGCAACTACCTCATAGATGTATTTATTTGTTCCCAAAGCATTCTGCTTATCAATAGCAAGCATGAAAGAATTTCTTCCTCCCAAGCCCATCTTGGAGTATTTACCGGTTAATGGCCCGATAAATGCTACTTTAACCACTTCTTTGCCTTCATCCTGTTCTCCACCTGCAAAAGCAGTCATCCCAGAGATAAGAATTAAAAGGATCGAAATTGATAAAATTTTTACTAATTTTTTTCTCATATTTTCCCCCGTAGTGAATAAGTATAATTGATTCTAACATATTTTTTACATCCAGACAAACTTTTTTTGTATCTTTCCTAACAATAAATTGGATGTTTTCCCAAATAAAGAGTTACTATTTTTATTTAATATTATGGAGATAATTTAATAATTCCAACATTTCCACCAAAAATATATTGTATTTCTTCAACATTAAGACAAAAAGGTTCAAGAAATGAAACAAGTCCTCCTGTTTTCATAAATTTTTTATAATTTCGGTAGTGACTTCCACCTACCAACTTCTCTACATAATGAATAGAACTATTTCCAATTTTTTGATAGACACTTTTTTTATTACTTTTTGTATAATCAACAATAACAAGAAAACCATCTTTTTTAGTTACCCGCAACATCTCCATAACTATCTGTTTTCGAATTTCCGGATCAACTTCATGAAGTGCAAGAGTAATTGTGGAAAGATCAA
>JAOZQY010000093.1:0-2623 GCA_029931975.1 Bacteroidales bacterium
CTCCGGTACCAACCTTTGCGCATGAGGTCGGACAATGGGCCATGTATCCGGATTTCGGTCAGATAAAAAAATTTAATGGCGTTTATCGTGCACTCAATTATGAGAGTTACCGCAAATCACTTGAATCACATCATATGCTTGACCAAGCCAAAGCATTTTCTAAAGCCAGTGGCAAATTCAGTGTGTTATTGTATAAAGATGAGATAGAAGCCAGTATGCGGACATATCCTTATGGAGGATTCCAGATCCTTGAAGCTCGCGATTCACCAGGACAGGGAACGGCTCTCGTGGGTTGGCTGGATGCCTTCTGGGATTCAAAAGGATTGATCACACCTGAGGAGTTCAGCAGATTCTGTGCTCCAACCGTCTGCCTGCTACGTATGCCAAAACGTATTTACACTACAAACGAATTGTTTACTGCTGAAGCGGAGATAGCCCACTATGGACCAGATAATATGGATGTCAGTCCTGAATGGACTATTTGTTACTCAGATGGTAAAGAAATTGTAAGTGAAAACTTCCAATCCTCACAAATCCAAACCGGTCGAATAAATAAATTGGAGGAAATCAGCACCTCTCTTACCAATGTTCAGGCACCTGCTAAGCTGACTATCACCTTAAGCGCTGCAGGCACCTCAAACAGCTGGGATATATGGGTTTATCCTCCCAAACTTCCAGATCCAAAAGCTGCTGATGTGTATATTTCCTATGCTTTTGACCAGGAAACAAAAGAAGCTTTGCAGGCAGGTAAGTCTGTACTTCTGTTTTCTTCTCCAGATGAAGGATTGATCCATTTTAAGAAGGGCATGCTTCTTCCCGATTCGCTATGGATTTTCCCTGAAACTCAGCCAGGCAAAAATTCCATTCCCGGAAGCTTTATGCCTGTATTCTGGAATATACGCCTGTTTAACCAGATAGGAACACTTGGTATACTCTGTGATCCAAAACATCCTGCATTTGCAGAATTTCCAACAGACGCACATAGTAACTGGCAATGGGCAGATCTGCTGGGTCATTTCTCTGCAGCCAACTCTTTTCGCGTAGCGGGAGCCCCGGAAGAATTGGCTGCTAACCTGGAAAGAGCTTCGGGAGATGTGACCGGACGTTCCAAAGCCATCATCCTGGATAATACTCCTCCGGATTTCAGACCGATTCTTCAGGTTATCGATAACTATGACCGCAATTCAAAACTTGGTACAATCTTCGAAGCACGGGTCGGAAAAGGCAAGCTTCTTGTTTGTGCGATGGACCTTAATACAGATGCGGCGAATCGTCCAGCTGCAAGACAATTAGGATATAGCCTGCTGAAATATGCCGGGAGTGATAAGTTTGCGCCCACCCACTCCTTATCAGTTAACCTACTTGAGAGATTACTGCTTCCTACCCAAGTTCCATAAAACATCTAGTCACCCCAATTTAGATTTTAAAAACTTATTTAACGTTTGTATCGTCACGCCATCCTATATACTTATCCTGAGGTTTCATAGACTCTGTTATAACACCATATTTACCAGGCTCACGTTGGTTAAAAACACGACTATGTTTGCGTTGAATACGTAGAGCTTCTAAATCTATCTCTGCAGAGATATAATGATCTCCTGTTTCTTTTACATGAGCCAAAATAGTTGCCGGCCAGGTTCCAATCATTGTTCCGGAACCAGGATTAAGATTTGTTGTTATCATAGCAATATAATTTCTAAAGATATCTGTCTGAACAATAAATTCTTCTATTGGACCAGCTCTTCCATTTATCCAACAAACGATTTCTGCTCCTTTAAGAGATAAGATATCAGCAGATTCGGCAAAATAACCATCATAACAGGTCATTATTCCTATTGTACCAAAATCTAAATCAAACACATCATAATTCTCACCTTTTTTCATGTTCCATTCAACATCAAGAGAATCGGGAGGCCAACAATATGGATTTAAACCTCCAACAGCCGGGTGAACTTTATTATGCCTGCCCACAATACTCCCGTCACGTCCAAAAAGCAATGCCGTATTTGAATATTCACCGTTTTCAAACTCTTCCCATCCACCTGCGATGACATAGATATTATTCCTTTTTGCAGCTTTAGCAACAGCTACAGTTTTTTCACAGGGAACAGTAAATCTATCGAGAAGGTATTCAGGAAAAACAATTAATTGCACACCTTCTTTTCCAGCTCGATCAATATACTTCACAATACTTTTCACAGCGTCAGGCTCATCCCGGGCAGGTGACCAAAGCTGAACGGCAGCTACTTTAACTTTTTTAAAATCTTTCCAGTTTTTTCCGGTGTTTGAATTATCTGTCGAAACTGTTTGTGCGACCAGTAATTGAGTACCACTAAATAACACCATCAATACCGTCAGGGTAAAGATTAATTGTTTTTTCATTTCACATTTCTATTTACTGATGAAACTATTGTAATAATTTATTTGATAGCAGAACACGGAAATTCCACTGTATCGAAGAGGAATTATGGAGTAATTTTTGATCTGTATTTCTCACTCAATTGACTGGCGACTACAATACTGTTCCCAACCGGCTCACTGGCATGTTTTTCTGTCTCGTCAGCCCAGTTGTTCTCAAATGCTGTCACCTTTTCGAAGAATGCCTCTTCATTAAATGGCTCCC
>JAOZQY010000093.1:2723-10849 GCA_029931975.1 Bacteroidales bacterium
CAGCAATCGGGCATTTCTTTCGTAATAATCTGCTTCGTCAGCATCCGTGCCAAACATCCGAGCGTCTTTAATCCAATGCCCCATAAGAAATGAATATCTGGTAGACAACAAGCTGTCCATATCCATCAGCAATTCTTTCATCTCTGCACCTGTTTTCTCAAGTAAGGCAAGATCCTTCTCATGATAAGAGCTTGTGAACCGGTCTCTTAGCTCAAGAAAATGGTTTCCCAATACCTGGCGGCCAATATTGACTATATCATATTGCCAGGCATCACGGGTTTGATCACCAGCATTTAACATCAGTTCCCACGCATGGAAAAGTATTGCATTTGAATAGCTGGCAGGAGATGCGGAATTCCAGTCACCTCTTCGTCTGGTAAAGGTGGGGCGTAAATTAATTATCGTAACCGGGGCATCGGTTTGTACAGATGTATAAATATTATCCATTAATATTTGCCATGCCTCTCTTACATATTCATCTTCATACCCACAACGCCTGTCAGCCCAATGATCAAACCATATATTCAAATCTGTGCTATCAGATTCCCATGCCTTTTCAAATATGTATTCATAAACCATTGGATTTACGCCCATCCCTTCCAGTGTTGATCCGATACCAATCAGATTCTCTCCACCACTTTTTAAAGCATAATCAAGACGTTTCCCCGCCGTCTCCATATTCCCGGCCAGAACAGTTCTTCCTCCAAAGTTACCGAGATAACACCATATATAAGGCTGCCCGAAAAAAGATTCCGTCATCTTCCATACTTCCGTATTCTCACAAAAATAGTCCAGTAAGATCATCTTCCCCTGAGGCACAGCGGTCAACGTCGCTTCTATCCGTTCATTTGTCCAGTGATCCCGCGAAAAATAGAACAACCAGCCCATCTGTAGCCACTCAGCATTCTCATCCGCCTCTGACATTGATTTATAGATTGCTCCCGAAAGCTCTGCCAGATATTCCGGCTCCCAGCTTGGCGGTTCTATCTCATTTAGCGGATCTGCCGCATAAATATGGTCAGTACCAAACAACCTGGTTTGCTCCTCAATAAAAGCTTTTTGAATCTTCACAAAAAGTGTGTCTCCCGGATCCAGGATGTAACAGCGGTATGGATTATCCATAAAGGCATTGCCCAATCTGGATATTTTTGCTTTCGGGAAGATTCGTTCCAGTGCTGATGGAACATGACCACTGAATGCAGAAAGGACTGGTGTCATGCCTAATTTACGCTCACGTTCCAGAATCTCTTTCTGCAATTCCAACTGATGATTAATGTAAGAATGTGGCAAAGGACCTCCCAGGCTGTCAATATTGGTCAGCCGATGCCCGTGTAAATGTGTTGGCCCGGTGAAATAATTCCGGATTTCTTCATCGGTCAGCCCAAGGTTCTTCCATACATTGTACCATACCGATTCCTGACCGGTAATGGCCAGGGGCATGTTTATTCCATTCAGCGCCATCCAGTCGATCAAACGTTCCCAATCCCTCCACTGCCACCAGGGCATCGTATAAGAATATGTACAATAGTTCAGGAAATACCTTTTCTCTACCCTGGCTACTTTCCTGATCTTTTCAGGCACATCGGGCATTACTTTCGGCAGTTGCACCGGTTGATCCACAAACCAGGATACCGAAGTAAGACAGTAATACTTTAGATAGTGGTTTAAACCCATTGCCATGGAGATAGAGTTATTCCCACGGATCAGAATCTTGCCATTATCCAGCGATTCCAGTTCAAATACATCCTTTCCTGAGGACGATTCCATCTGTTCAAATAGAATATCTTCTGCAAATTGTGGTGCAATTCGTTCCACAATCCCTGAAACAGGGCATATTTCCTTATGCTGCTTACAAGCAGTCAGCAAGATCAGAAAAATTGCAGCGATACATAAGATTCCGGATTTCATCTAGTCAAAATCAGAGGTATAACTTATTTCAATTCGAGCACAACAGAGCCTCCTGGGTTCAGTGTCCAGGATGTAAGTGATTCCTTTTCAGGGGTAGCATCTATAGAGGCGAAAATCCCCTCTGCTTTCCATTGCGAATCAATTGTCAAGAAGAAAGATGCCGGTATCTCACAACTGCTGTTGGATACTACAACGCGTACTTTATCATCCATCCGGTACGTCCCGATCACGATACTGGCACCTTTACCTTCTGGTGCCACCACGGGAGAGGTACCCTCAAGCAGTTTCCCCGCCTCATACCGTGCCACATCTGTATTGTCCCAATCTAAAAGTCCCTTCCCCGCTTTCTTTAAATAGAAATTGGCCTCTTTCACATGCTTGTACAAATCAGTTCTGTTTCCATGCAGATCGATCATGGCATTATAGTGAGCCTCTACCAGAAGCGGTTCTTCCTCATCATGCTGCGAGAAACCCTGGTCAGGCTCAGGTGTCCAGTAGCAGAACCAGCCCACTCCCCTGGTGCCGTATGCCAGAGCAGTGTTGACCTGCCAGAGAATCTCCGCCCTGTTTGGCACTCGCAGCCCTTTATCTATCCCTTCACTCTGGATAAAAATAACAAAAGGTATATCTACCTTGCGGGTCTCCTCCCTGACAATGGAGAGGTCATTGAACCAGCCTTCATACATCGTGGCTCCCTCTCTAAGAGCATAATAGTCATAGGAGAGCAATCCGGGATTGACTGTTTCGATAAATGAAATGATATGTGTACGGTAATCATCAAATCCGAGCTGAGTGGGACTACCATACGATGGCAGAAGATTGATAAGAGGTTCATGCAATGAATCTTCCTCCTTGAATATATTCGAGATATCCCTCAAACCCGGGAAGAGCTCACCACCCGGTTCGTCTCTCACCACATATGCAGCCATTGACGGATGGTCCTTGTAATCATTCACAATGGCCTTGATAGCCGCTGTGTCAATGGCATCCACTTTCTTAAAAGTAAAGGGCATCAACCGAATATCCACGGGAATAATCTTAATACCTGTTTTCAGGCCAAGGTCCATGGCCTTGAGGTTTGTCTCCCCGTCAAAAGCTCCGTTGCCCGGTACAAGGTATTCGATCCCTGCCTCGGCTATCTCCTGGTATCGTTCCAGGGTGACCTCCTCCTGGGGCGGACCTGAATAAGCAATAATTTTGAAATCTGTAAGGAATGTTAGCTCCTTTTCAGCACTGTCCGTTTGTTCTCCGGTATTCTCTGTTCCACAACTAATCAAGAATCCGAGAAATAGAAGAGTTACAAAATAAATGACTTCTCTTTTCATGAATGATACTTTATATTAGTTACATGATTCTGATTTCTATTCCTTTGATCATGAAATAATTAAAACGTGTCAGGATCAATACTCTCAAATTCCTTTGTCATCCGTTTGTACCACTCCTCAACGCTTGCCTCAACGAAATAGACACGGGTAATAGCTGAACCTGTTTCACCCGGATTCAAAGGACCAAAACCGGGGGAGCTGTGGATACAGGAATATTCCCGGTTCTGAAAAGTGTATAGCACGGGTTTAGAGACCACGGCAACCATATGCTTCCCGTCCCTGGCCTGAATGGCAAACCAGCCCTCAATGGCCACATCTTCCGGTGTTGATTCAAAAGCTGCTACAAAGGGAATATCCTTGCCTGCCGGTGCTCCTTCCACGCTGTAAAGCTGCAGGGCCGGACGGGGACCGAATACACGCGGGATTTCGATCAGTCTCTTGAGCTCACCCCCGGTAGCCACCCAATGACGTTTGCCTTCAATATCACGCACCGAAGGGGCATAACGGTTGCTGAAACAGTTGAATGCATGTGTTTCGCTCCATTTTTCATTACTCATATTGGTAAGCTTGATGATGAAATCCACATAATCCTCACCGATCTGCAAATCGATGGTATAATCGATCTCATCCTCCACCCATCCATGTCCTAACCAATTGCCATCCTCTTTTTCATCCCATGTACACTGAATAGTATCGAACCAGCGGGATTTGTTGGTGGGACCAATACTCTCAGGAAACTTAGCTTCAAATGTATCACCTTTAAATCCAGGCACATTCGTAAGATGGACCTCCATTGCTCCTTTAACAGGATGCAGTTCTATTTTAGCCATGATTAACCTCCTTTACACATCTAAATCCTATAAATTCAAGTTTATTATTTACAGCTCCGGAATTTCCCCGTGCTGCCGGTCTGAGATCAACCACCTCCGATGTGATCCATGCTCCTCCTTTAATGAATGCTGTAAACTTTGTTCCGTTTTCAAGCATCGGGGCACCGGCTGGTCCATCCTCGCACCATTCCATTACATTCCCTGCCATATCCATGACCCCGTAGGGACTTGCTCCTGCCGCATGTATATCCACCGGATCTGTTGTGATCCCATCTATGCCTGAGCGGTTCCAGCAACATGCATCCGGATTGATCTCATTGCCCCAGGGAAACATGCGACCATCTGTTCCTCTTGCTGCCTTCTCCCATTCTGCTTCAGAAGGGAGGCGCTTCCCGGCCCATTTTGCATAAGCCATGGCATCCATTTTATTTACATAAACTACCGGATGATCCGCTCTTCCTTCAGCAGGGCCACTCTTTTCCCAGTGTTCAGGGAAAATATAGCCTGTTTCTACACAAAATTGATGATACTGCATATTGGTAACCGGATAGCGATCAATCTGGTATTCAGGCAGATTCACCTCTCTTTGCGGAACTTCGCTTAGGAGCCATGAGGGATGATAGCCATATTCGACAGACAGTTTCTCTACCTGTTGTTCTGTAGTTCCCATGAGGAACTTTCCGGCAGGGATGGTAAGCATCTCTGACAGGTCACCGCTCCGGGTGCATGCCCGACTGATTCCGGATAGGCCGAGAATTGCTGCCCCGCCTGTACCGGCAGCAATGTTTGTAATAAATCTTCTTCTATTCATTTTTTTTTAAGTCTAAGAATATTGATTAAGTCAATGCTACTCAAGGCTGAAATAATACCTTTTCACAGTCTCATTGAAGCTAGCTTTAAACCGCAGTTGGATATCATAGCGCATTTCTCAAGTTGGTACAGATGTGAGCTCTCAGGAAAATATTTTTGAACGATTTCCCATTTCATTACATCATTCTGCTTCAACCAGGATATGCAAGCCGTCTCCTTTGATTTCAATTACATCTCCCTGTTTCACCGGGCGTGCTTCTTCAAAGGGTGCATATAAAATTGCCTTCTTAACTTCTTTGTGAGTGAATTCCCATACATAGCTGACAGGATCAGGTGAATCATTTACTACCACAATGGCACGCTGACCGGTTTCCTTGTGGCCATGCACACGGTAATGCAATACAGAGGACTCCTTTAAAGTACTACCTGCTGCTCCTCCCATTCCGGGCATTTCACCAGGTGTGGCCACATTTACCATTTCAGCCCCTTCCCCCTTCTTGTCATTATCCTTTACTACCACCATAACAGAAGCATCAAGTTCGTCATAGTAGTCACCCAGGAAAATAATATCCAACAGATCCTTACGAATGCGCTCAACTTCCCGGATATATTCGGCAAGGTCCTTGTAAAGGGGTTGATCCAGTGATTCCTGGTAGCTACCGGGTTCTACACAGATCACCGATCCGGTCAGCATGGCGCCATTTATCCCGCGAAAATCCCGGGGATTGTAAACATGCATACAGGAGGTCCATTCCGGAAAAAGATAACGAAAGGTAGAAATATCCAGGCCATGAGCATTGCGGTACCCCACATCAAAATAAGGGATCAGGCGGTCAATACCAAACTCAGAAGCCATGCGGAATTCAGGATCAATCTCCTGGCATTGCTGATAGAGCCGGTCAATGGCCTGTACCAGTCCTTCACAGAGTGCAACATCAGGTTTCATTGTATTCAGGGGATTGAAATCAAGAACATAGCCAACACACACTTTGTCCATCTGAAAACCGTGGGCGCCGTCCCTGACCAGATCCAGAAACTGATCCGAAAGTATTTTCTCAATTTCAGGAGTCACAGATGAGCGCACATGGTATCGAACGTTCAATTGCTTTCTAGCCATCAGGGTACTCTCCCCCCAGCCCATCCAGATATTCTGCTGTCCGAATCCATCCTGTTGCTTATACTTATAGAGCTCATCCCTGTACCATTGAGTATTCTGGTCCAGGATATTATAATTGTTAAATACCAGGCACTTCCCTCCCCTGGAGTCGATAGACTTCATCAGTTGGCGGAATCCTTCCCGTCCCCCCAGTTTTTCTTCAGGCTGATATACCGGATAATCCCGCTCCAGTCCCCCTTTATCCCATCCGATCAGTTCGTAGCAACCGACACCATATTCAGCAGCATCCTGTGTCCATTTGTCATAAGTCTCATAATCTGCAATAATTTTGTCTTCAGGCTGGTAAATAATGGAGGTGAACCAGGCGCTTTTCTTTCTTAACCAGCTATCGGATTTATCAAAGGGAAAATGAGCCATAAACCAATCCCTGTAAAACTGAGAACCCTGATGCCAGTCTCCCTTATGAGCACGAACGATGAACTCTCCTGCTTCCAGTGTTTCTCCAGAATGGATATAGGGATATCGCACATGTGAGAAAATTAAACCTACCGGATGTCCTGCGGCCTCTTCGGTGCTTAGCCAGGCATCCCGCCCGCCACTCTTGTTGGGCATAAGATAGGTATGCCACGTACTGTAGCGAAAGACAGGGTCATGGTAAGCCAGGTAAAGACCCTGGTCAGCTTCTTCATCATAGATATCCCACCAGGGCATCACCATACCAGGATAGTTTGCTGTCCATTCTGCCGCTTCAGCTCCAAGTCCCCGCCCACCCGGATATTGCTTAAACAGGGCTATATTGTGCCGGGAGTTGGTATTATAATTCGGGGTTGCCAGTTTTGCATCGCGATGATCACCAAACTGCTTCCATCCGCCAATGCGCGGAAACCAGAACTCTGAGATGGGTTCTGAGTGATGATTGGTCAGGCTTGATTTAAAACTCACATAGTCATCTACCAGAGAAACAGAATAGCTCAGATCCACTGGAAATTCTCCCTGAGGAGAAGACATGCCGGAGAATTTTACAGAGATTGAATTCCCGGCCTTCTGTACTTCCTGTGGTTTCTGGTCCATCCCCTCAATATAGTTGGCCTGGTAATCTTCCAATGGCAGACAGATCCGGAAATTGGATGCCAGTTTTTTCTCCTCAACAAGTTCCGACCCGTTCGCTTTTACATAAAACGAGGTGATCGCCCCGGTTTTTTCATCCACCATAACGCTGTAATAATCGTTTTCGATAGTAAGATTTACCCCTGACGAACTGTTTGTATTATTGATCTGACCAAGTACAATAGCGGAGAGCATAATTATTGCAATACTCAGGCAGGCTGATAATAATCGATTTCTCATTGCTTTTCTTTTTATAATTCGTACTATCTCGTATCTTATATAAACTGTTCTATAAAAATACCTTTAGATACAATATAATACATTGTACTTTTCGGGAAATGATTTACACTATATGATCCTATTAAGCAATTGAAAGACTGATTCGCTCAAAATTCAGTATGGAACAGGGTAGTCCACACGATTGGGAAAGCCGGGTTGCAAATCTATGGGTAGAAACACAAGAATAGTTCATACAAGTTGTATAGGGATTGGGTTTTTAGCTTTGCACTCTTTCGCTTTACCATAATGTAAATTTAAGCTTAAAAAGTGCTAACAATTAATTGGGGTCAAGATTTGTCAGACGAACTCAGATTAAATTGTTCCATAATGAACCTCTCCATCCGTTTCATTAGTATTGTTCTGTCCGGCTCCCGGTTAAACCATCCATGAGGTTTATTATCGTATAGCGAGATTTCTGCATATCCGCCAACCGCTTTCACCCGGTTGTAGAAGGCAATTGACTGATCATGTGAGACAGCTTCATCTGCAAGGCCATGAAGCAGCAGAACAGGGGGTACAAACTTATGGATCCTGTAAACAGAGGAGAGTTCTGTATAGCGTCCGGGAATCTCCTCAGGCTTTCCTCCCATAAATTGCTCCATCTGACTAACCGCACTGCCTTTGCTAAACAGATCCCACATATCAAATACTCCGCAAAAAAATACTCCGAGATTGGCATTACTGGAAAAATTTTGAGGCTCTATGTTAAATATAGTGGGTAGTTAAATTTCAGTTTCCCGCAAATAAAGT
>JAOZQY010000248.1 GCA_029931975.1 Bacteroidales bacterium
GTGAATTTCTTCAGGTTCCCCATGTATCCTTTGTGGATGAAATCGAAGATGCTCCAGTATTCCGACAGTCGGTTCTCCACCGGGGTGCCACTCATGGCTACCCGGATGCTCGACTTGAGTTTCTTCACGGCACGGGTCTGGCCGGCATCTGCATTCTTGATATTCTGTGCCTCATCAATGATTACGGCGCACCATCGTTTTTTCGAGAGCAGGTCCTGGTCGCTGCGCGTAACCCCATAGCTGGTAAGGATTACATCGACCTCCTCATTCAGGATCCGCTTGGGTCCGTGAAAGAAGTCATGCGTAATACCGGGCGAGAACTTTTCAAATTCCTTCTTCCAGTTGCTCAGCAGGGTGGTGGGGACCACGATCAGTGCCTGTGCCCGGTCAAGAGCTCCCTCTTCTTTCAGCTTTAGCAGCAGGACAATTACCTGCAGGGTTTTACCCAAACCCATGTCATCGGCAATGATGCTTCCAAAACCAAGACTGGCATTTTTGTACAGCCAGTCAAAGCCTCGCTGCTGGTAGGGCCGCAGCTCTGCATCCAGTCCCCCGGGAAGCTCAATGCGCTTCACCTGCAACATTTCATCGATCAGCTTCCGGGTTGCCTGATCCATCTCCACCTTCTCCCCATGCAATTCGCCTGTGAAAGCCGCCTGCAGCAACTGGTTCCGGTCCATCTTGCCCTCCTGCTGCTGTATCTGTTCCATCAGCGTCTTCAGCTCTGCCGTGTTCAGGTAGAGGTACTGATCCCTCATCTTAACGATCCCCGAAAGTCCCTGCACCATCCTGAAAAACTCACCGGCATCCATCAGGGTATCGCCCAGGGCAATCTTCCACTGAAAGCTGAGAATTTTCTCCAGGTTCAGCAGGGATTTTTTCTGTACTTTGCCTGTAGAAGTGAGTGTCACAGAGACCCCGGGGCGGATCAGGCTCTTCAGCTCATCGGGCAGGAGTACGCGGATCCCGTACAGCCTGATTACGGGCAGAATGCTGAACATTAGTCTGGCAAATTCAACCGGCGTGTAGACAGGTATATGTTTGCCGGAGGTGGAGATGATGAACTCCAGCTCGGGAAGGGAAGGAGTAAGCAGCTCGATACTGCGCAGCACCTCGTACCTGGAGCTAAGGTATTCGGGGATGGTCATCACCTCGGCCAGGGGGATCGCTTTTTTCAGTGGCTGACGGTTGTCTTCCACCAACACCTTCAAACCGAAGCTGCCTGAATCTTCCTTCTCGAAGATCTCCAGTACCGGGGAGAAGGTCTGGTGGCTCAGGTAGAACCTGTCGATCCAACGCTGTATGGATGCGGGGATCTCCAGCTCACCCGGAAGATTGAAGCGGTAAGCGTAGTTCTCCACAAAAATCCGGTAAACCGGATCTTCCTTTGCGCTTTTGCTGATGACGAAGTCTTGCACAAACTGACCAATGAAGTAGGAGACCAGGCTTCTCAGCCGCTCCGGACCGGCCACAGATGCGTTGGTGTCTGTCCGGGGCTGGTCTGTCCTGGGCTGGTCTGAAGAGTTGATTGCGGAAGACAGGCTCCTGAATATTTCATGGACCCTTTGATCAATGACGGCAGGGATCCATCGCACGGTATAGCTGCCATCTGAGGTGCGGAGCAGTTGGGGGATAAAGGACGAGGTTTCCGCGAGTTTCCGGCTGAAATGATAAGCCATATACACCAGGGACAGTTCGCTCGATAAGCGGTGGACTTGCCTGGCCGGGATCTCAGAAAGAAAGGCAAGCATTTCATCCTCGCTGAGTTCCCAGCTACCCTCATTGTCCGTGGTTTTGATGGCCTTCCATGCCCCGCCGGGTTCCCCATAGATCCTGCACTCGTCCAGGCGGTTGCACTCGTCCAGGCTAATTCGCATAGACGCGTACCGTTCGTAATGCCTGGAATGGCTATCCGGTATGCCCGGAGAACCGGCGTTCATCCTGTTCTCCCTGGCGATTTTCCTGGCCGTTTTCCGGTAGAAGGTATCCAGCAGGTGCTTGAAGTCCTTCGAATGAAAAACCGGCTTTTCCGGGAGCAGGGAGAGTAGCTGCTCTCGCATATCTTCCAGTACGGAAAAATCGATCTCTTCCAGGGTCATGGTGTTCTCGCTCCGGTAATCCTCCACCGGCTCGGTCGCAACCAGGGAAGCACCATCGGGAATGGTGACGGTATCACTGATGGCTTCGATCCCCATAAGCCGGAGCTCCCGGATGATGTCGTAGCCGTGGAGTTTGAAGATGAGGAAGGGATTGCGGTCAATTTCATTGGCAATGACATTGATCACAGCCGCCAAGTGTTTGCAGGGAACGGCAATGTCGGGACAGGAACAGTGCATATCCAGATCGTTCCAACGACCGGGAAAGATGCGGATGTGGCGGGCCTCGGCCATGGAATGCAGGCTTTCGGGCAACTCACGGTTCAGCAACTTGGAAAGCAGCAGGGGATTGTTCAGGATTATTTCGCTCAGTGCTTCCTTCTCCTTCGGGACAAAAGAGGGGATTTCCACACTTACCTGATAAGGCTTGCTACGGGTACCTTTTACCTTGGCGATGATCTTGTTCCCCGAGATTCTCAGATCCTGCACAGCGCCCTTATTGGCATAATTCCGTCCCCTGGGCAGGCGGTTGGAATAATCGATGTGCGAGAGGGCGTTCATCCATTTGGCACCCCACCATGTTTGGCCGTAGGTATTCATAGATCTTATCCAATTCTTTTCAGCAGACTGGCCGAAACCCTCCATCTTCCTTCAGAGTCATTTTATTGAGAATTTCTTCCATTCTCTCCATTAAGAGCTTCTGTTCCATGGCCTGAAGATAACAATCCTGAGGATATGGCTCTACTTCA
>JAOZQY010000094.1 GCA_029931975.1 Bacteroidales bacterium
TGACCATTTTTCAGCCAGGGGTCCTTCGGGTATCCTGGATTGTAGCTTTACCATAATGGGTCTTGTTATTGTTATGAGAAGTAGGTGATTAATGGAATAATTGAATAGCCTGCCACGACGATGGTGGTATAAATGATGGCCAGAACCTGGATCACAGGGGTCCATTTCCTGTTATCGATTCCCAGGGTTTTAAAGGCCGATTGAAATCCATGAGCAAGGTGGAAGCCCAGGAATATAAAAGCTGCAATATAGAATATTACAAAGGGCAGCATCTTGAATTTATCCAATATTTCAGTGGCAAAATCGTGATAGACTACACCATCCACAATGATTTCCGTTGCATGTCCAAACTTGGCCTTAAAATAGAAGTCCATGAAGTGGATTATCAGGAAGATCAGGGTAATTGCGGCCGTGTGAATCATGAATTTCGAAAAGAACGAGGTATTGGAATAGTTAGCCTTGTGGTACCTCCTGGGCCTTGCGATCCAGTTTTGGATCTGGAGAATCAGCGCATAGATCACATGTAGAAGGAGTCCTCCAAAGAGAACAATCTCGAAGATCTTGATCAGGATGTTTCTACTCATAAAATGGGCAGCTTTGTTATAGACCATGGGGTCGTCGAAGATGACGACCAGGAGGTTGAGACCCATGTGAACCAGCAGGAAAGTGATAAGGAAAAGACCTGCCAGAGACATTAAAAGTTTCTTTCCAATGGAGGAGGTTAATATTCCGGACATATGATTACAATTAGAATAAGTTACTTAAATTGCAAAAGATAGTTAACAAATATAAGATTTTCTATTTCTTCTCTTACGGTATAGTATATTTCCTACAACAGGTATACACCCCTAAAAAAAAGTGCCTCAGCGTCAATGAAATCTCAAGCCATACCAGCAGCTTTATTTGTACGTAACAGGTCCAGGCTGGCTGAACTTATGTCGAACGGATCGTTGGCACTACTCAGATCGGGCGTGCTTCAGCTGAGAAATGGTGATCAGTATTATCCCTTTAGGCAGCGTTCAGATTTTTTCTATCTCACAGGAATTAGCCAGGAGGAAAGCTTTTTAATTTTATGTCCGGATCATCCTGATTCTGACTTAAGGGAGATCCTATTTATTAAAAGGGCCACTCTCAAATCAGATTTGTGGTCGGGACCTTCCATGAAACCGGAGGAGGCAAAGACCCTCTCAGGGATCGGTAATATAAGATGGCTGGATGAGAAGGACAGTTATCTTCAATTACTGATCCAGGATATAGAACTGGTCTATACCGATCATGAAATCGGGATGGCTCAATATCATCCTAAGGCACAGCTGGCTTCTTTGCTGAAGCGCCTAAGGATGATCAAGCAGCCGGAGGAGATTGAGGAGATCAGGAAAGCGATCTCCATTACAGGTTCAGCCTTTCTAAGGGTGCTTAATCAGATGAGGCCCGGGATCTACGAGTACCAGGTGGAGGCAGAGATCATTGGTGAGTTCATTGGTCGGGGAGCTGAGGGGCATGCATTTCAACCCATAATGGCCAGTGGTAAAAATGCGCTGGTTCTGCATTATACGGAGAATAGAGCCCTTTGCCGGGAAGGAGAATTACTTTTGATGGACTTTGGGGCAGAGTTCAATCATTATGCGGCCGACTGTTCCCGGACCATACCGGTAAACGGACGCTTTACAAGCAGACAGCGGGAACTTTACGACGCAGTTCTAAGGGTGTTTCGACAGGCCAGAGGACTGATGGTGCCCGGCACGCTGATGTCTGATTTTCATAAGGCTGTGGGTCAATTGTGGGAAGAGGAGCATATGGCCCTGGGGCTCTATTCCCTGAAGGACGTGAAGGATAATGCGGGAGGAGAACCACTTTGGAAAAACTTTTTTATGCATGGCACTTCGCATTCCATGGGACTGGATGTGCATGATCCCTTCGACCGCTCCATTCCCTTTGCTCCTGGAATGGTTCTTTCCTGCGAACCTGCCATTTACATTCCGGAGGAAGAAACCGGGATTCGGCTGGAGAATGATATTCTTATTACAGAAAAAGGTCCGATCGACCTGATGCAGGATATTCCCATGGAAGCGGATGAGATTGAAGAACTGATGAATGCAAGTCACTAAGAGTATGAAAAAGCATCTTGAATATAGAAGGATCAATGTGTATTACTCAGATTTTGGAGAGGGACCCTGCATTGTATTGCTACACGGATATCTGGAGAGTGGTGAGATCTGGAGCAGTTTTGTAAAACAATTTCCAAAAAGCTTTCGCTTTATTATTCCGGACCTTCCCGGACATGGCAAATCCGGATGCTGGGGGAAGATGCATAGCATGGATGATCTTGCACGGGCTGTTCACTCCATTCTCCAGGCAGAAGGCATTGGGAAGGTCTTTCTTGCCGGTCATTCTATGGGGGGATACGTAACCATGGCTTATGCAGCCCTGTTTCCTGAAAAACTTCTGGCCTACTCTCTGGTTCATTCCACACCTTTTGCCGATACCCGGGAGAAGAAGGAGATGCGCGACCGGGAAATCAGCCTGGTGATGTGCGGAAAGAAGAGACAGATCATTCTGGTGAATATTCCCAAGGCCTTCTCCATGGACAATCTGGAGCGTATGTCAGGGGAGGTGGAGCAAGCGAAACAGATAGCTGTGGAGAATCCAGATAAGGGAGTCATTGCCTTGTTAAACGGCATGAAGGAACGACACGACCTTACAAGGGTTCTTCAAAACCCGGATTTGCCACTACTTCTTATCGGTGGGATAAAAGACAACTATATTCCGATTGAGGTTTTCGAAAAACTGGTCAAACTGGCCCCTCATGCCACAGTATTACGACTTGAAGAGAGTGGACATATGGGATTTATGGAGGAGCCGGAACGGGTATCCCGGGCCATTATAGAAATGCTACAGATAACTTTGGAATGAATTTTTGTACTTTCCTTTCAATCTCCTTTACTCCTTTATTTTTTCAAAAATCTGTTTATTATCTTCTGATGGATTTTCTATTATCAATTTATCATTTTCTATATATGGATTTTTTTCGTAAAGTTTTGATACCACTTTCCCTTCGTCAATACTATATGAGCCTACTTTTTGAGAAGCAAAACTACCATCTGGCAACTTCATTTTAGAGTAGATTTCATTTTTTTCGTTAAAAACAATATGAGCTTGCATTTTCGCAATATTTTCCATATGAGTTACTCCATTTGTAATATCCACACATTCCCATTCACCAACTAAATTATCTTTAGTAATTGGTTGAATAGCGACTTCCTTCACGGTAGAAGATTTCGTACTTGGATCTCCTCCGCTACAAGAAAACAATGAAATGCTTAATGCGATTACTGCTAAAATATTTGTTACTTTTTTCATCTTGAATTCCCCTTTATTTATTAGTTCAGTTTTCAGTTAATTTTTCCGCTTTTAGTTTCAATGGCTGACCATATTGTGTTAGATTCTGAGCATCACCATATATGAAAAAGAAATCTTGATTAATATGATTAATGGAAGCTGGAAAGGCCCCATTTGTGTAAACTCCACTAACTTTACCCCAGGTGTTGTTTTTATATACTGCCAATTCTGGATTAACCTGAGTGGCTGAAACAATATGAGTATAGACAATCATAATATCACCATCGGAATTTACGCTAATATCAGAAGGAAAGGCCTTCCAATCTTCATTACCAGATATTAAATCTTCTGCATTTGTACTCGATGTAACTTTAAACACACTACCAGTCCACTCAGCAAATTGTTGAGAATTACTAACAAAATATAGATTAGAATTCCCATCTGCATAAAGCTTAATATCCATAAGATTATCTCGTGTCCATTCTAAATCATCTACCCAAGAACTTCCATTATAGTGTTTAATGTACAAAGTGGAATTATGCGCTGAATTTGATTTTAGATAGTACAGATAAACCAGACCGTTAAGCTGAATCATTTCAATATTTGAAATAGCATCGGAATTTGAAATACTAGCATTATCATCCCAAATAGTATCGTGATTCCAGGTCTTAACAACAAGCTCATTATTATTGGTATAAATTGCTACAAACACATCTTGCTCATCGGTTTCAATGGCTAAAGCTTGAGGTTTATTTGTATATCCAAAATTATTCGATACTAAATTGTTACTCCATTCTCCACTATATGAATAGATATAGGTAGAATCAGATATACCAGTTATATATTCCGTTCCGGATTTTACGGTAAAATCTATATTTCCAAAACTGTTTTGTAAGTCCGCAGGGTACGAAGCAGAAATATTATTTAAACTACTCCCATTCAATTTATAGAGAATAGGGCTCCCTATTTCTGGATTGTCTAATATAGCTGTATATAAAGTGTTGTCATATACTTTAGTTCGAACAAAGCTTATTCCATTAGTACTCGCACCAAAATCGCCTAAACTACTCCATGTATATGAACTTGTACTAGATCCACCAGAGACCGTTTCCTCATTACTTTCATTGTAACATTGCCCACCAGCCCCTTCTTGGTCCATGTTCTTAAATGCATAATTGTAAACTGCATAAATTTTGTACGAAGTCGCTAAATCACTTTCTAAATTTGATGTAAAAGAGTAGGTATTCTCGCTTTCTCCTTTATTTAAATGATCGGTAGTGTGAATGCTGTGGTAGGTATTTTCATTAGCATCCTTTTGTTGAATTTCATAATACAAATATTGAACATTTTGGACATTTGCATTAGCATCTGTCCATGATAATTTAATTTCTCCATTTTCATTGGTAACAGTAAGAATTATGGGCTGGAGCACATAGGTCCAACCCTCTCCTGTTACTTCGCGAAATGGACTATCATCATAACTTGAGGATGCAGAACTTATCCTATAAGAATAGTGTGTTCCAAAAGTAATTTTATGATCCGGCAAATTAAATCCATAATCGTCGAAAGGAGGAGTAGTTACAGTTCCAGCATTCAACCAGCTACCATCAGGCCCCTGTCTTTCAATATTATAGTATTGCGCATCAGGAACCGGATCCCAAGAGAGATGAACTATCCCCAAATATGTTCCTTGAGAAACACTTACACTTGATGGTCCGTCTAAAGACTCCTCTTCGCAAGATGTGAAGAATGTAGCGAGTATTATACTGGCTATCAAAAAAAAGAGTTTATTCATTTTTTGATTTCCTTTATATGCCTTTGTACTATGCTATTTATCGCTGATAAATATGATGATGATGGTGTCCAAAAATTTGCTAAAATATCTATTTAGAAATGTTTAGCATTTTTATTTTGGGCATAAGATCATTTGAAATAATAAAAATATAGTGATAATTAAAAGTTTTATCTCATAATAATTTCTCTTTTATATAAAGTATTAACGTTTCGTGTTGCGACATTACTACTAAGATCCCAATGAAACTGCCATAAAAAAGGCCCGCCATAAAAAGACCCGCCATACATGATCCGGGGATCAATAGAGGCAGGTCCTTTTTTGCTTGTATACCTAAGGCTTTACATTCCGCGGTAGCCTCTGCCATATCCGGCACCTTGCCCGCTGCCATATCCGGCACCTTGCCCGCTGCCATATCCGGCACCTTGTCTGCTGCCTTGTCCGTCACGGATTCCGGTACCTTTTCGGCCAGCATTTCTGCGTCTACCATCCCTTTGTGCGTATTGCCTTCTTTGCTGCAGTTTCATGAACTGTTCGTCACTGAGCAGGCCCTTTACTGCCACCTGATGCTCTATCTGAAGTTTCCTGATGGAATTCATCAGCGCGGTCTGCTCGTCAATGGTCTTGCCAACCGCTTTCATATCCACAGTCTCCTCCGAAAGCAGGGTACGTTCCCTGGCCTTCAGCTCTGCCATTTTGTTCTTTAAGGGTGTGATTTCTTTGTAGTGGGCAGTACGCAGGGTGGTAATCTCTGCCTGCTGCTCTTCTGAAAGATCCATTGCCGCATACCTGCCTGCTTGGCCGGGACCTTCACCTGCTCCACAGGGACCAAGTCCCCGTCCACCCTGATTGGGTCTCTGGGCATTCAGTGAAGTTGTCATTAGTATACTCAGGAATAAGATTCCAGCTGTTTTTAGCATTCTTGTTTTCATGTCTGTAAAATTTAAGTAAAACAAATGTTTTGCATTTGTATCTTTGATAGTACAAACAGAAAAAGGTTTAAGGGGAAGAAAGATCAGAGGGTGGCAATGGTATCGATGGCCACCATCAGCGTCTGGTCAATATCCGAGATAATGGGATAGAAACCATCATTATCAATAATGTTCCTGGCCACATATGCTTTGATGGTTTTATGCAGAACAATGTCGGAGGTCCGGATATCATCATAATCGGGTTTTACGCCTTTCTCACTGGCATATTTGATGAACTGTGGCAATAGATCCTGGTCATCCAGGTAGGCTTCAATTTCATCTGCTGTGGTAAACTGATCCATGGAAGAACGGTGGATATCAGTGTAGTAAAAGGCAAAGCGGTACATCAGGCCAAGGCTGCGGACCTTGTTATAGTATTCGGATGCTCCTGAAGTATCCACCGGAACAAATACATCCGGCATAATTCCTCCGCCTCCATATACAATTTTACCGCCCGGGGTGACGAATTTTTGTGAATCATCAAATTTAATGCTGTCCTCGTGCTCGAATTCACCCCGCATCCATCGTTCGGAAAAATCGTGGTAATAGTCCTCCTTGCCGTTTTCATAGGAGCGCTGTATGCTCCTGCCGGTGGGGGTGTAATACCGTGCCACTGTGAGCCTGAGGGCGGAACCGTCTGGGAAACGCATCTCCTCCTGAACCAGCCCCTTGCCAAAGGACCTTCGTCCGATGACCAGTCCCCTGTCATTATCCTGGATGGCGCCTGCAAGAATTTCACTGGCCGATGCGCTGGATTCGTCCATCAGGACCACTACCTTATCGTTCTTCAGGATCCCCCTTGATGTTGCAAAGTCGTTCTCCCTGGGCCTTGCGCGCCCTTCGGTATAAACAATTAGCTGTCCTTCTTCCAGGAACTGGTCGGCGATCATGGTGGCTGCTTCCATAATTCCCCCACCGTTTCGGCGGAGATCAACAATCAGTTTCTCAGCACCCTTCGATTTCAGTTTCTCAATGGCCTGCATAAATTCCCGGTAGGTGGTCTGGGCAAACTGGCTGATCTTGACATAACCGGTATGGTTATCGACCATGTAGGCTACGTCCACGCTGTAAATGGGGATGTCACCCCGGGTAATCTCGAAATCGATGGGCGCTTTTTCACCCCGTCTGTAAACGGTGACCTTCACCAGGGTATTTTTGGGACCCTTTAACATCTTGACGATATCGTCGCTGGGCATATTGACCCCGGCCACTATTGAATCATCAACCATGATAATCCTGTCCCCCGCCATGATTCCCACCATTTCGGACGGACCGTTGGGAATGGTATTAATAATAGCAACTGTATCGTCTGTCATATTGAAGGAGACTCCTATTCCACTGAAGTTTCCTACCAGCGGTTCAGAAAATCGCTGAAAATCGCTGGCCGGTATATAAGTGGAGTGGGGGTCAAGATTGTCGACCAGTGCAGGCATAACCGATTCGTTCAGATTGAAGATGCTGATTGTATCCACATATTCATTCAGGATATACTGGAGGGCCGAGGAGATTTTGTTCCCTTTTGGAGTCAGGGAAAAACCCGAACTCAAGTTGTTACCGGGAAGGATCGAGAATTTCTGATTTGTGATTTCATCGGAAACAATGCTCCGGATACGGATGCCGGTAATCCAGTTCCCCAGCAGGATCCCTATAATCAGGGCAACGCTGACAATTATTGGTAAAAATATAATCAGCCTGTCTCTCCGGTTCTTCTTGTTCCCTTCCATTACCAATATGCTTGTAAACTAGTCTTCAATTTCCGGTAAATGCACCAATTCTATCTGAGCTCGTTCCAGGAGATCAAGTCCATCGGTGATTCTGTATTTTTCCTGGTACACCACCCTGATAATTCCCGACTGAATAATCAGCTTGGAACATTCCATGCAGGGCGATGTGGTGATGTACAGCGTCGATCCATCGCTGCTGTTATTGGATTTGGCCACTTTTGTTATGGCATTGGCCTCGGCATGCAATACGTAGGACTTGGTGGTGTCATTCTCCTCCTCGCACTTATTTTCGAAACCCGCAGGTGTTCCGTTATACCCGTCCGAAATAATCATCTTGTCCTTTACAAGGAGTGCCCCCACCTGTCTGCGCTTGCAATAGGAGTTTGAAGCCCATATCCTGGCCATCTTCAAATAGCGCTTGTCTATGGCCAGTTGCTTCTCTCCAGGGATTGTATTATGTCCAGACATCAGTTGAGGATTGTGCCCAGGGCCGGGATCGAACCGGCACGATATTGCTATCACTGGTGTTTGAGACCAGCGCGTCTACCAATTCCGCCACCTGGGCATTCGCGATTTCGTCGCTTAGTTAAAAATCAAATGTTTAAAGTACGCTGTGCTTCTCAATAAAAGCGGAGCGAAGTTAATGCTTTTCATGGGAATTGCCAAGCCCGAAAATTTTTTGGACAAGCCTCAATGAGAGGCTCAGGTTTCCCATAAGCGACCGGACCGAAAAGCCGGGACCCATTCTTATGATTACTGGCTGAGTCTGGCTTTATGATTACTGGCTGAGTCTGGCTTTATGATTATTGGCTGAGTCTGGCTTTTCTGCGCATATATATACCCGTTCCGGAAATGGTCAGTGATCGCATCATATGATCGTATGCAAATGATGCAATCACCATGGTTTTGCAGAAACATATCCCATTTGCTGGTGTTCTCTTATCGGAAATGGATTTCTGCTTGTGCCTAAGAAAAATTTCTGTGCGCTTCATGTTCTTAAATATCTTTTATGAAGCGATCCATTGTTAAATTTGTCCCTCTTAAACATCAGAAAACAGAACTAGCATGAAAAATGAGTACAAGGAGCAGATCGGCCAGGTTTTAAGCCGTTTAGGGATCAAGGAAGTGAATCCCGGTGCTACCACAGGTCAGGTTTGGCTCGATACAAAGGGAGATGTAACATCATCAATTTCACCTATTGACGGAGAGCTTATTGCAAAGGTAAGCAATGCTACTGCCGGCGAGTATGAATCGGTTATTCAAAAGGCGGGGGAGGCATTTTCTGTTTGGAAATCCATTCCCGCACCCCATAGGGGAGAAGTGGTCAGGCAGATTGGTCTGGCGCTTCGTGAATCCAAAGAAGATCTCGGTTTTCTGGTAACCCTGGAGATGGGAAAAATTTACCAGGAGGGTCTGGGAGAAGTACAGGAGATGATCGATATATGCGACTTCGCAGTGGGACAGTCGCGCATGCTTTATGGTTATACCATGCAGAGCGAGCGTTCGGAGCACCGTATGTATGACCAGTACCACCCAATGGGGATTGTGGGACTGGTGACCTCATTTAATTTTCCGGTAGCCGTTTGGGCATGGAATGCCATGATCGCTGCCATAGCCGGGGATGTGGTTATCTGGAAGCCCAGCTCAAAGACTCCACTCACCGCCATAGCTATTCAGAATATCATCACTAAAGTATTGAAAGATAATAATGTACCCGAAGGTGTATTTAATCTGGTAGTTGCCAAATCATCTGTTATGGGTGATAATTTTGCAGCTGATCGCAGGATTTCGCTCTTCTCGGTAACAGGATCCACACGGGTTGGAAAACATATTTCCGGTATTGTGGGTGAGCGTCTGGGAAGGGCCATTATGGAACTTGGAGGTAACAATGCCCTGATAGTTTCCGAGCATGCCGATCTTGATCTGGCCATTCCGGCCATAGTATTCGGAGCTGTTGGAACTGCAGGTCAGCGTTGCACATCAACCCGTCGTGTTATTATCCACGAAAATGTGTATGAAGAGGTGAAGACAAGGCTTGTTAAAGCTTATAAGCAGGTATCCACCCGTATCGGTAATCCTTTGGATGAAAAGGTGCTGGTTGGACCGGTTGTGGACCCGATTACAGTGGATCTCTTTAGCAGGGCCATCGATTTGGTGAAGCAGGAGGGAGGCACCATTATTTTCGGAGGTGAAGTTCTGAAGGGTGATGAATATAAGGCAGGCACCTATGTGGTTCCAGCCCTGGCTGAAGTACAGAATAGTTACCAGATCGTACAGGATGAGACCTTTGCGCCTCTGCTCTACCTTATCAAATATGGCACCATCGATGAGGCCATCGCCATAAACAATGATGTGCCCCAGGGACTCTCCTCCGCAATCTTTACCCTGAATCTGAGAGAGGCTGAGAAATTCCTCTCAGGAATGGGATCCGATTGCGGGATAGCCAATGTGAATATCGGCACTTCTGGAGCTGAGATCGGTGGAGCCTTTGGTGGTGAGAAGGAAACCGGCGGAGGCCGTGAATCCGGATCCGATGCATGGAAAGCCTATATGCGCAGGCAGACTAATACCATCAACTACGGAACTGATCTGCCCCTGGCACAGGGAATCAAGTTTGATATTTAGGATTCGCTGGGGTATTATTTTCATTGCTTAATCTGTCCGCTGCGGCAAACAGCTATAGACTCTTAATTCTTTACCCCTGGTGATTATAGATTTTTGAGGGAGGTCGTCTCAAATTGACTTATGACGCGACCTCTCTTCTTTTTGGACTGTAAATTTCTTTTTGGAAGGATATACGAAAAGTCTATATCATCGTACTTTATCATCATTCCGACCCTGCCAGCCCCTGATTGGACGCACCAGTATTGATTTCAGGAGTTTCAGGAGTGCGAACATCAAGACATCTTTCGATTCAGAACTTCCTGCTTAATTTGGATAGGATCCACA
>JAOZQY010000249.1 GCA_029931975.1 Bacteroidales bacterium
TTGTTGACAGGCTTGATGATATATCTTATGGAAGCGGTTATGCAAAACATCAGATAGGAGGTATCCTTAGAGATGTTGAATTGGTGGCTTTACCTAAGCTGAATTTTAAGCAACTCTATTTTGAGACTGATCTGGATGAAAATTATCAAAATGCAGTATTGAAAGTCTTTTATGAATTAAGTCAGACCGTTGATAGCGAACTGGAGATTGAAGTTTATGATGCAGATAATGAGGTAATTGCTCGCATTATTGAAGTAAACCCTGGTGTACAAGGAGAGTTGCTTATACAAGTAGATCATCCTCTTAAATGGGATGCAGAACACCCGAATTTATATACTGTTGTTACCAGCTTAAAGCAAAATAATAAGGTCTTGTTGGTTGTTCCGGAAAGAATAGGATTCCGTGAAGTTGTGGTTGAAGGAAACAAGATGCTGGTTAACGGCCATCAGGTTAAACTAAGAGGTGCCTGCAGGCACGATATTCACCCTCTGCTTGGTCGTATGACCACCCCTGAATATGATAAAATGGATGTGCTTCTGGCAAAAGAGGCCAATATGAATTTTATCCGCACCTCGCACTATCCGCCATCAGAATCATTCCTGGATTATTGCGATGAATATGGCATTTATGTTGAAGATGAAACGGCGGTCTGTTTTGTTGGTTCACATCGAACTTTTGATTATCAGGCTACAGGAGCATCTCAAAGCGATCCGGAATACCATAGCTGGTATATGTCACAACTTGAGGAAATGGTGAATAATCACCGAAATCATCCATCTGTAATTATTTGGTCCATTGGAAATGAGAGTTCTTCCGGGAATAACTTTGTGGAGTCATTCAAATGGATAAAGGAGAATGATACTACTCGTCCGGTGATATACAGCTACCCAGGCTTGGTTACGGATAGCCTGAAGATTTATGATATCCTTAGTATGCATTATCCGAATTGGAGAGGATATTACGAAGATCAGCATAGTATCTCGGTATCAGACTTTAGCTATGAAACAATGCCTGTCCTTTTCGATGAATGGGCGCATGTGGCCTGTTACAATACCCCGACCCTGAAGTACGATCCTAATGTGCGGAGTTTCTGGGGACAGAGCCTTGATAGTATGTGGACAAAACTGTTTGAGGCAGATGGTGGCCTTGGGGGAGCAATTTGGTGCATGCTCGATGAAACATTTATGCTGCCGGATACTTTAACTGGGTTTAATGAGTGGTGGGGGAAGCTTGATCCACAAGTGATCCCGGCAACTTTTATGAAACCATGTGTGGGGTATGGAGAGTGGGGTATTGTGGATACATGGCGACGGAAAAAACCGGAATTCTGGGGAACAAAAAAAGCATATTCTCCAACAAAAATTCTGGTGAAACAGCTTGATGATTTTAATGCAGGTCAGGAATTGGTTTTGCCTGTACATAATCGGTTTGATCATACCAATTTTAACGAACTTAAGATTTCCTGGAAATTCAGAGAAAAAACAGGCGAACTGGATCATGTTTTTCTGGAGCCTCATCAAAAAGGGGAGATTGTAATTCCTGGAATGGCTTGGAATGACGGAGAAGAATTAAGTATTTGTTTCTTTCAAAACGACACTTTTTTAGTTGATGAGTATAACATTCAACTGGGGACAAAAAGGCTTGAAATACCAGTTTGCCAGAAAGGGGAAATGAAGGTGGATAATCAGGAAAATATAGTTGTGGTTCAGGGAAAGGACTTTTCATTAGGTCTTAATAAAGAATCAGGATTACTTGAGGATGTAGTAGTTGGAAAGGATACTCTCATCAAATCAGGACCATATATAAACCTGAAAATACCCGGGAAACAACTTCAGTATTCTACCATTTTTATGGATGATATAGCAGAAAACTGGCATTGTGAAGATTTTAACTATGAATTGAAAGATGGGATTTTGAATGTGCATACATGGGGAAAATCCGATAGTTTGTCAGTAGAATTTCATATTAAGGTAGATGAAAAAGGAACCATAATAACTGAATATGAAATTGCAAATGCTCCCGAAGGAAAATGGATTCAGGAGTCAGGACTTCTTTTCTATACAGGCAATCAGTTTCAAAAACTTGCATGGAACAGAAATGCATATTTTACTGCCTATCCTGTATCGGATATGGGCAAGCCACAGGGTGAAGTTGATCTGGATGAGAAACCAGTAATGAAGTACCGTGAATATCCGGAGCATGATTGGAGCTTTGACTCGAAAAATTTTTATTATTCCGGTCTCACAAAAGAGCTGCCTTTTACTAACATCGCCCGCTCGATGAAAGAAAATATATACTCTTTCACTTTAGAGACGAGAGGGAATTCAAAATTGCGAGTAGTTGATAATGGAGCAAAGGCCTGCCGGTTCGATAAGCTTAATGGTGAGTGTCTCCTTCTGATAAATGTCCAGTGGGATTATAACAGCCTGCTCTGGGGAAATTATATGAAAGAGATAAAATTGGAAGAGAAGTTGCGTGGTGTTGTTGTAATGGAAGTTTTGTAGTATATCTTTTCTGTTAATAAGTACGGTTATCATTGCTCTTTGCTGCTTGTGCTAATTGCTTTTGTGGGCTCAGATACTTTTCATTGGGCGGTTCGTCGAATACATATAATTCTATTGTGAGGAAATAAATATTTTCCCATATTTACGGCTATTAATTGACAATATTTCAATAAATTGATATTTATTCGTATGAGAAAATATAGAAACACTTTATCCTATCCTCTTTTAACAATGGGGTTTGCCGGACTTCTGGCCTCTTGTAATGTTGAAAATGAAAGACCTAATTTTATCCTGATTCAGATGGATGACCTGGGTTGGGATGATCTGAGTGTAG
>JAOZQY010000250.1:0-1051 GCA_029931975.1 Bacteroidales bacterium
TAGAACTGGTTATAACCACTATGCCAGGTTATGTTAATGCCATTGTTGTTGTTGATGACGCCAGTACAGATGACACCATATCTGTGGTAAAAGCCTACCAGAAAAAAAATGAATCAGTTTTTCTTATCGAGCATAAAACAAACCAGGGATGCGGTGGTGCCCTGGTAAGCGGATATAAATGGTCAAAAAAAAATCAATATGATATTACAGTAAGGATGGATGGTGATGGACAGATGAATCCCGATGATCTTGAGGCACTCCTTGAACCTGTTGTTCAAGGAAAAGCAGACTATTCAAAAGGCAACCGTTTTTTTTCGGGAAAGGCCTATGATATAATGCCAAAACTTAGATTTTTCGGTACAGCCTTTTTATCACTCCTAACCAAAATTGTATCAGGTTACTGGCATTTATCAGATTTTCAATCAGGTTACACTGTGATCAATAAAAAAGCTTTGCAAACAATTGACTGGGAAAAAATGTACAAGGGTTATGGTCAACCCAATGACCAACTTATTTTATTGAACATCCATGACTTTAAAGTCACCGATATTCCAGTGGATCCTATCTATAATGTGGGAGAGGTGTCTGGTATTCGAATCAAGAAAGTTATTTTTACCCTGGGTTGGCTCTTGATTAAACGATTTTTCTGGCGGTTAAAGGAAAAATATATCATCAGGGATTTTCACCCCCTGGTTTTTTTTTACGGCCTTGGAATTTTATTGGGCAGTCTTTCCGTTTTTTTATTCATTCGCGTATTTTACATATGGATAATCACATCCCATATTCCCTCTATTAATGCGCTTTCTGCTTTTTCCTCCTTTTTAGCCTCAGCCCAATTTTCTTTATTTGCCATGTGGTTTGATATGGAGGCCAATAAACACCTTAAAGGAGATCAGATAAAACAATCCTCACAAAAAAAATCATCACCATAATTCCGATATTTTGCTTTTAACAAGAACCATTGCACCGGATAGATACTTTTTCATATCATACCCGGAACGGATGGTTTTAAAAAAACGCCAGAATACGATTGGTCGTAAATAAAACCTGC
>JAOZQY010000250.1:1061-2824 GCA_029931975.1 Bacteroidales bacterium
TGCGCAATGCCAATTTCTGTAAATTAATCAATTCAAGAGCGGTTCTTCCCTTTGCCACAAAAGGAAGGTTATCTTCACCCTTCCAGCCGGACCAGGTATTGTATTTATTCCAGTCATATGTTGTAATTTCTCCTTTTTGATCAAGGTCATCAAACATTTTTGTGCCGGGATAGGGAATGGTGATTGTGAACTGGGCCCACATGGGATTTAATTTTTCTGCAAATAAAATGGTTTCCATACTGTCCTGGATAGTTTCTGTGGGCAGGCCCAGCATGAAAAAACCCCTGATGGAAATACCCGCTTTTTTTGTGAGTCTGAATGCATTTTCAATCTGTTGAATTGTAACGGATTTATGAATCAATTTCAGCAGCCTTGGGACACCTGTTTCAACCCCGTAACTGATCTGCCAGCACCCCGCCTTCTTCATAAGCACAAGCATTTCTTCATCAATGGTATCAACACGACTTTCGCAGGTCCATTTCAATTGTTGGTTTATTTTTTTATCAATCATGACCTGGCAAAGTTTTTTAATAAATTTTTTATTAGCTGTAAGGGTATCGGCTTCAATATTTATCTGGGAAATATTATATATCTCATTCAGGGATTGGATTTCAAAAATAATCCGGTCTATGCTGTGGGCTCGGAATGTGCTCCCAAAAGTCCTGGAACAATAAGTACACTTGAACGGACATCCTCTTGCAACAATGAGAGTGGGGCAATAAGTACTCCCAGAAACCCGGGATGCGGTTAAATGGTATTTTTCCATCTGCAGAAGGTGGCGTGCCTGCGGTGGTATCTCGTCAAGATTTTTTATAAATGGTCGGTCCTGATTTCTGATAATAACATCATTTTTTTGAAAACATATGCCTTTCACCTGTTCCAGGTCTGAATCATTTTCCATCATTGCAATCTGGGCAAGGGTAATCTCTCCTTCCCCTATACAGACGATATCTGCCCATTTAATTTCCTTAAGGGTTCTTTCAGGAAGGGCTGTACAATGGGGTCCGCCAAGGACAATTATTCCTTTGGGGTATTTCTTTTTTAAATTTTCACACATTTTTTTAACAATACCAAAAGCCGGGGTCAGCACACTAATACCGACAATTTCATCCTGGGATGAGACAATATCCTCGATAATATCTTCCATTGACATATCCATAACAGGAGAATCAATCAGCCTAACTGGGATACCATTGGATTCCAGATATCCTGCAATATAAGCAAGGCCAAGGGGTTCGGTCACAGCCCCGAATTGCATCATGTCCTTTCCATAACGGTCTTCAAGGCTTAAGGGCGGAGTGATAAGAACTACGGATTTTGTCATTTTAAAAATTCCTTTTCCGGGGTTGCAAAAATTCGCCCAAACAATAGGTAAGAAAATATAATTCCCAGTATAAAATGGACAAGCATGGAACCGAATCGAGACAGAATGGATGCTGACAGGGACTGGCCTGCTGATATCCCAAGCAGGGCAGCAAGGCTGACAATCCCCCCCTCTCTTATGCCCAGATTGGCTGGTGTAAGCGATACAATTGTCATTAAAGACACAAGACATTCCATTAAAAGAATCAATGAAAGTTCAGGGTTAAATCCAAGTGCCGTGAAACTCAGATACAATCCAAGCCCTGTGGTAATGGTGGATAGGAAAAGAAGACCCGTAAGCAGCAATGCCATCTTTGGTTTTTCTTTAAACAGGCCCAGACCGCTTTGAAACCTCATAACAAACGAATCAAGCCATGGGAAAGGGATACGGACCTTGAAAT
>JAOZQY010000251.1 GCA_029931975.1 Bacteroidales bacterium
AATAACCGCTTGATCTGGGGGCAGGTATTTTTCTGGCCCGAGGCCCGTGTGCTGGGGCACGACAGGGATGTGCTCTGGAATGACACCCAGGTGTTTGAGACCCGCACAGATTATGACAGGTTCCGAAAGGCGGTTGGAGCATTTTACAAAGTATGGAAAGACACGGCCTTTGACCTGCCTGTCAGGTACCTCCCCTGTGAATGATCACACCAAACAAACTATTTAAAAGCTATCACCCCGGGAAAACAAGAGCGCAGACTGAATGAGGCGGGGCGGCAGCCCCCCCAAGAATATCTGCCGCCCCGCCTGCCCTGCAGAGCAGGGCGCATAAAGGCTTCAGCTTCCAGGGAATCCGCCCGAATTCGAGAGATCCTCTCTGAAGATCAGGCTAAAGCCTCCAAAAAATCAATCCGAGCAACCTTCTTCTCGCTCGAAGAAGGTTCGAACTTCGTTCAGCAGTTCCCGACATAACAGGACATCTTCTTCACATTGGGAGGTGTCCTTTTCTTTTGCAGCCCCACCAGCAGAACCTACCTCCCCTTCAATCCCCCGCCGGCTGCGGTATTCGGAGATCATCCTATATGGCGGAGGCACCCTCCAATGAACCTCTCTGTCCAGCATAGTGCGGTTGTGGTTGATTTTTCTCATCAATTTGGAGTGGTTGCCGGTGGGTCGGTAAGGATTAAAGCAAACTGAATACCAACATATCAATTGCTAATACATTTGTGAATTTGCTTTTATGCTTACCGGTAGGGAGTGGGCAAATGCTGAAGCATTCCCGGACCTGATTTTGGCGGATTTTTTGATTCCTCCTTGACGGAGGCCTAAGCTGAATATAGGTTGGTATGTTTCTAAGTTAAATGATGCATTTGTCCTTATAGATCAGTTGGCGCCTCATTCTGTATTATTGGGATGCAGTAGAGTATTTCAAAAAATATGACAAAATCTTGGTAAGGGGATGCTGAATGCTTTTGCCCATGGAAGGGAAGCTATTAGACTTTGGCGCAGGTTTTTGCATTGAGGGGCTGGATTTGCTTTTTGCTTTTGCATACCTTAGATATGGTTCTTAAGTCCAATGTAAAAGCAAAGTGCAAATGAATGGTGTGGCGAAAACCGTGACAAAGTCTAATACTGTGCGATAAAGCGTGGGCGCGGGATTGATAACATATTAGATTGGGCCAGATTTGAGCGAATCCGGGAAGGGTGACGATTGGAACACAGAAATAAATAAAGCTTGCGTTATGAAATACTTCGTATATATCCGGAAATCGACCGATGATGAAGAGCGCCAGGTCATGTCCATGGAAGCACAACGGGCTGAGATAAATGAATTTGCCCGGAGGGAGGGCCTGGACATAACCAGGATCTTCGAGGAAAGCAAGAGCGCTAAGAAGCCCGGACGGCCTGTATTCAATAAATTGATCTCCGCCATTCATGAGAAAAAGGATCCGGTTGGAATCATCGCCTGGCATCCAGACCGGCTTGCCAGGAATAGTGTGGATGGGGGGCAGATCATTTATCTGATAGATATGGGGAAAATCGCCTCCCTGAAATTCCCCACCTTCTGGTTCGAGCCCACACCGCAAGGTTTATTTATGTTGCAGGTAGCTTTCGGACAGTCCAAGTATTACAGCGATAATCTGTCGGAAAACGTGCGTAGGGGGATTCGCCAAAAGATCAGGCGGGGAGAGTGGGCCACCAGGGCACCGATCGGCTATGTGAACAACCCACGTACCAGGAATATTGAACCGGACCCTGTCAAATCAAGGATCGTGAAACAGGGCTTCAGGGAATTCGCTGAGGGCAGACACTCCCTTGAGTCTCTTCGTCACCGCCTGCATTTTTTAGGGCTGAAGAGCAGCGTGGGAAAACCTCTGGTGAAAGGGATTGTGCACAAAATGCTTACAAATCCTGTCTACATTGGTTTGATTCCTCATAAAGGTGAGCTACATAGAGGAACATTTCAGCCCATTGTGCAAAAGGAAGTGTGGGATGGCGTTCAGAAGGAGCTCAAGCGTCGGTCAAGGCCGCGAAAAACCAAAGAGGGACATCACTTCCCCTTTACGGATCTGTTTGAGTGCGGGGAGTGTGGGTGTATGATTACAGCCCAGTATGCCAAGGCTGGGAAGTACATTTATTACCGCTGTTCAAAGAAACGGGGCCGCTGTAACCAGCCCTATGTCAATAGCGTTTCACTTGCAAAACAACTGAAGGCAAAGCTGGAGGCCATCGCGCTACCTGATCACTGGGCTGAAATCATTCGGGCTGAAATGGAGAGTTTGATGCGAAAAGAGGTGAAGGAGCAACACTCCTTTTCCCAAAATCTTGAACGCCGGATCAATGATCTGGATGAGAAAATTGACAAATTGATCAATACTTACCTGGAAAACGTGATCGGAAAGGAGACATTCCTGAAAAAGAAGAATGAGTTAATGGAACAGAAGATCGGTCTGCAGGAGCGGCTGGATGATTTTGGGAAAAAGGGTTTGGTCTGGGTCGAACCGGTCAGGGAGTGGCTGGGGGCTGCTCAGCAGGCCGGAAAGCTGGCTTCCTCTCAAGATCTTTCCGAGATTAAATACTTCATCAGAAAAATCGGGTCGAACCGCTGTTTGCTGGACAGGGAGGTTCATTGGGAGGTGCCTCCGCCATATAGGATGATCTCCGAATACCGCAGCCGGCGGGGGATTGAAGGGGAGGTAGGTTCTGCTGGTGGGGCTGCAAAAGAAAAGGACACCTCCCAATGTGAAGAAGATGTCCTGTTATGTCGGGGTAGCAGGATTCGAACCTGCGACCCCCTGCTCCCAAAGCAGGTGCGCT
>JAOZQY010000041.1:0-5124 GCA_029931975.1 Bacteroidales bacterium
TAATTGAGGTGTCTAACAATCAACTCCCCGCCTCAGATTGTGCACAATTGTTAATCCCAGCTCATTTCCTGATCTTTATGTGCGTTAGCCCTGGATCTGTTCGTTCGTGGTACCTGGTTCACGGATCAATTTTTTGGTTGTTATTCAACAAGCACTTAGGATGTTAATCTGAAGTTAAATGCTTTGTTAACAAGAACTTTGTGAAGAAGGGTTTGTTTGCAGGACTAGTGAAGCAATTTTTGACGGCTAAAAAAGCGCCTTCTTATGCATACTAAGAATTGACTTATGAAGAAACATTCTACCCTAAGTATTATCGTTATATCACATGCTGTTCTCTTTCCGGCAGATCTTTTCGGACAGAAGGGCAAGGGTGGTCGTAAAAGTAATGATGTATACATCGTACTTAGCTGCATCGAATATATTGGTGATGGAGAAGTGGTGGCCCATTTTGGATATGAGAATACAGGAAAGAAAACAGTTGTTATAGATGAAAATGGTAGTGTGGAAAGCCTGGACATTATTCCCGGTTACGATCCACCTGAAGGAGGAAAGGAGTACAATACCAGGATTGGCGCAGAACTTACCTCCTTGTTTAATGCATATAGTTACAATCCGGCCACTTTTACGGGAGATCCCTCCATTCTGCTACAGCACTGTTCTTATATAGTGAGAGATTTAAAGTCATATCTGCTGCTGCTACTCCTGCTTCTTTCTGGAGTTATAGTCAGTGCCAGGATGTCCGGGTCGATAGCATGAAGATGCTCCTGAGGGATATGGATGCAGATACCTCAAAAGTCAATATACTCAATGCCATTGCCGATGCGCTCTACAGGTCAGATCCTCATGAAGCCATCCGCTACAGCACGGAAGCAAGAGATCTGGCTCAAAAGATCGACTTTCCCAGAGGATTGGCGCTGGCCTATAAGAACCTGGGACTGGGCTTCTATATGCAGGGCGAATATACAGATGCATTTAAGAACTGGGAACCCTCCCTGGAGATCTACGAAGAGTTGGGTGATGATCAGCTGGTGGCCAATCTATTAAATAACATGGGGGCAATATACTTCTCCATGGGTAAAAATGTTGAAGCCCTTGAATATTACCTGCAAGCATTGCAAATGGCAGAAAAGTTCGCCGATAGTACGCGGATCAGTACGTTGCTTCAGAATATTGGAGAGATCTATTCTGAAAAACCCGCCACCTATAATAAAGCACGGAATTATTATAGGAGGGCCATTGAAATGGGAGAGTCCATCAGGGATGTTGATGTCGTTGGTATTTCTACCATCAATCTGGGTGAGGTCTATGTTGAAAAGGAGGAATATGATTCGGCTCTCTACTATTTTGAGAAAGCACTGACCATTGTGACCAGCAGCATTGATATTGCCGTTTCCCTTAACTTTATCGGAACTATTTATGCGGAGAAAGGTGACTATAATAATGCCATCACCTACCATCAGGATGCCCTGGACATGGCAGAGAAGGAGAATGCACAACGGGAGAAAGTAGGAATACTGATGGGGCTGGCATCAAGCTATAAAAGTCTGAAGAATCCGGGAAAGGCTATTCAATATTATAAGAAGGCTGAATTCATTGCAAAAGAGATAGGGCTGAACGAGGAGTTATCGGGTGTTTGCGAAGGATTGGCCATATGTTATGCGGAGATATTGGATTTTCCCAATGCCTATAAATACCTGTCGCTTCAGAATACTATAGATGACATCCATTACAGGATTGAATCTGAAAATCAGGCGGACGAACTGATGAATACCTACCAAATGGAGAAGAAACAGGCTGAGATAGCGCTTCTGGAGCAAAGGTCGGTAATTGAGCAGTTGAACAGCAAAAGACAGAAAGGTGTCATTATCGGTACCGGAATATTTGGACTTTTCCTGCTTGCTGTGGCAGTGGGAATCTATAACCGAATGCGTTATATCCGCAAAACGAACCTGAAGATCAATGCTCAAAAGGAGATGATAACAGACAGCATCGCGTATGCTCAGCGTATACAATCGGCCATTCTTCCTTCTGAGGATCTGTTGGATGAATTACTTCCCGATCACTTTGTTCTGTTTAAGCCGAAAGATATTGTTAGCGGGGATTTCTACTGGATCAAAGAGGTGCAGGATCACCTGGTGATTGTGGGGGCCGACTGCACGGGTCATGGTGTTCCGGGAGCATTTATGAGTGTGCTTGGGATAACCATGCTCAACGATCTCATAGGAGACAGATGTCTATAACAGGACTTCCCGGGAACTCCATTTCTCAGGGGCAAATAATTCACTCTATATCATACGAAGAAAGGACGAGCCCGAACAGGCTGAGCTGGAACCTTATGCTTCAATAGATAATGACGATTACAGGCTGTTTGAACTGAAGGGTGATAAGCAGCCCATCGGAACCCATTGGGAAGAGACCCCTTTCAAAACCAAATCCGTCTATCTCAGGGAAAAGGATGCCTTCTATATGTTCTCGGACGGGTACATTGATCAGTTTGGAGGCGATAAGCGGAAGAAGTTCAAGTCCATGAACTTTAAAAAGCTCTTGCTTTCGGTTCAGGGGGAAAGCATGGATAGTCAGAGGCAAACCCTCGAACAGACTTATGAACAGTGGAGAGGGCCCCACGAGCAGATCGATGATATTATTGTCCTAGGCGTAAGAAGCTGATTACAAGAGCTCTTTGAGTAGCTCTCCTTTGATATCCAACATAATCTCCTGCAGGTAGTTATCCAGAACTTCGGTCTGTTTATGGATGAAGTTGACTTGTTCCAGGCTCACGGGCAAGAGGGTGCTGTCCATACTTGCTGTCGACAGAACCAGTGTATTGTCTAATTCAAGCATGTTGCCGGTCATCACTCCGGCCACATAGAGTGTTTTGTTGACCTTCTTCTCTCTTTTCCGTGTATCGCGCATACTTACCATGGCAAATACCGGCAAATAGATTGCAGCCAGCAGGAAGGAGCCAAGGACAATCAGGATACTGGCTCCTGGCCAGTGCTGAAGTTTAAAAATGACTCCGATAATCAGCAAGGAGAGGGCTCGATCTTAATCGAGTATAAGGGCGACTCTATTTATGTTTTTTCTGATGGCTTTGTGGATCAGTTCGGAGGGAGTCAAAGGAAGAAATTCAAGACCCAGAAATTCAAGAATCTTCTACTGAAGATACATTCAGAACCCATGGAAATGCAGAAAAAGATCCTGGAGGAGACTTTTGAAAAATGGCGTGGCAACATTGAGCAGATCGATGATGTTTGTGTAATCGGAGTCCGGGTATGACTTGAACAATAAAATGGTCATTACCCTCACTGAGAAACTATATTTTAGGTTCAAATCTCTAAAAACGAAGCGACAGACAGCTTAGACCCCCATCCAGTTTTTGAAACTCGCTTAGGTTCAGAACTTTGGTATCATATCCTGCCTTTTGGATTTTCTTTAGTGTACTTGGAAATCAGCGAAAGCCGGATGATTAATAAATTCCCCGCTTACCAGCAGGTGATTCTGCTCCAGGTAGGAGAGGCCGCTTTTCAGATGAAGCATTTCAAAGAGAGGGACCACAGAAGCGCTCATTCCGTGTTTTTCCAGGATCCGGATTAATTGCGCAGCGCCCACCGGATTGGTCCGCTCCGAAATGCCTATATAATAGTGGCTTCCAACCATCATCACATCCCCTGCATCGAGGGTTCCCGGGTACTCAATGGATTCGACCTTGCTAAAAAAGGATTGAAGGACCGGCTTCATGGCCACAGTCTCCCCATTGCGGGAAGGTGCCCCTGGGTTTGTAAGGATGGCACAAACCGGGGTGCACAGCGCCACATCTTCCACAAATGTGGAATCGGGAAATTCCGGATCGGGTTCCAGCACCCTTACATTCAAACCACATTGAAGAAGTGTTTCCACATAGGCTTCATGCTGAATCAGCGCTTTGTTGTAGTCAGGCTTTCCCAGGGAAGCAGAAGAGAGCCCTTTGGCCAAAGCCGGACAGGGTTTACGGACAATTGCGTTTTTAAACATTGGGCTTGATAGTGTGGGTTCCCTGCAAATGTTGCAATAATTCCCCGGAATTCCTGCTCTTTTGCTTCTGATAATTTTCTATCTTGTTACAGCCTTTTACTCAATCCAACAACGATGAAAACTACTCGAAGAAGTTTTATTAAAACCAGTGGTGCGGCTGTGGCAACAGCAGCTTTGCTTAGCAGAATGCCCCTTGAGTTGCTGGCTTCTGAATCTGCATCAAAAGTTGAATCATTTGGCTTCCAGGTCTGGACCATACGTAAAGAACTGGTCAGTAATTTCGCCGGCACCCTGAAGAAAATGGCAGCAATGGGCTACTCTCAAGTGGAGATGTGCTCGCCGCTGGGTTACTCCATGGCTGGATTTAAGCCTCTGAATGAAATGTCTGGTACCGAAATGAGGAAGATTATTGAGGATTCAGGACTTAAATGTATCAGTTCTCATTTTACTTCAGGTGAACTTAAGAACTCACTGGACAATCGGATCGAGTGGGCATCCCAGATAGGAATGAAGCAGATGGTACAGTCCATGCCAGATATTAACCTCCGTAATGCCACTCTGGATGATTGGCGAAAGGCCGCCCATGAACTTAACCTTATAGCAGAGAAAACTAAAGCGGCCGGGATCCAGATGGGTTACCATAATCACAATTTTGAGGTTCAGGAGGTTGATGGGAAACTGATTTACCATGTGCTCATGGAAGAACTTGATCCGGACCTGGTTAAAATGCAGTTCCAGGTGGCTGTTATTGACGAAGGTTTCATAGCTCAGGATTTCTTCAGGAAATATCCTGGACGTTTTATTTCGGCCCACCTGGCCGACTATTCCACTGAACTGGAAAAGCAGGTACCCATCGGACAGGGAATTGTCGATTGGGCAGATTTTTTCAAAGCTGCAAAAGAAGTTGGGATAAAGAATTACTTTGTGGAGATGGACCCGGCAACCTTCCCGGAGAGTGCCCAATACCTGCTGGAGACAGTTTAAAACTGGGGAAAGTGATAGATATGGAGCATGGCGGAGCATCCACCAGGATCACATCCCAGATGTTGCCGGAGACCTCCTCCGGAAGCTTTATTTTCAATTGAGCCGGTGAATCAATAAGTGATTTCCACT
>JAOZQY010000041.1:5224-8067 GCA_029931975.1 Bacteroidales bacterium
TGGGCTGCGGAAAAGACAGCCACTGACAGGGCGTTTTTTGCTAAGTTATCGAAGGACCAGCAGCCAGGGTTTCTTTATATTGGATGCAGCGACAGCAGGGTTCCTGCCGAAGAAATAACAGGTGCCCAGGCGGGAGATATGTTGGTACACCGCAATGTGGCCAACCTGGTCGATCCTTCGGACTCCAATGCAATGAGTGTCATCCATTTTGCAGTAACAGAATTACAGGTCAGGCACATAGTTGTATGTGGACATTATATGTGTGGCGGGATAAAAGCCGCCATGGAAAGAGAGCTTGATGCCCCCCTGGGTTCCTGGCTTCAGCAGATTCGGGTTCTGGCCTCGAAGCACAAGAAAGAACTGGAGGCTATTGATAACCTGGATGGACGTTTCCGCAGACTGGTGGAGCTCAATGTTCTGGCACAGTGCAAAACTGTTGTAAACCTGACATTGATTCAGGAATTGATCAGGGGAAAAGGATTCCCCACAGTGCATGGCTGGGTGTTTAATATGCACACCGGGGAGTTGGTCGATCTGAATTTCCAGCCTTAGTTTTTCTTCTGCTTAAGTGGAATGAAGACATTGAACCTGACTCCATCAGGAGTATTCTCCACTTTGATTTTCCCATGATGTTCTTCTACCAGGGTGTAACAGATGGAGAGTCCCAATCCTGTACCTTCTCCCGGATCTTTTGTGGTAAAGAAAGGATCAAACAACTGTTTTATATGTTCTTTTTCAATGGGAGGTCCGGAATTTGAAAAAGTAATAAAAAAGCCGGAAGCTCTTCTGCCCGTAGAGATGCGTATGATTTTGGCCTGGGATGGCTCTTGATTCACTGCAAATATGGCATTGTCCAGCAGGTTTATGACAAGCTGGTGTATTTTCTCTGGGTAAAGTGGTACACGAGTATCCAGATCATACTGTTTGATAATCTGGATTTCATTTGAAATTCTTGATTTAAGGAACATCAGGGTATTGTCGATTATCTCGTGAAGATCGCTTTCCACGACTTTAGATCCACCTTTATGTGAAAAGGTCATCAGCGCCTTCACGATACCTACTGCCCTTTCAAGTCCGTCGTATGCCATCTTTAGGGCTGTACCACATTTTTCCTTCTCTTTTTCATTGCCTTTCCAGTCAGCTTTGTTCTGTATCTCATTCACAATGCCCAGCCCCCCCGAAATAAAATTCAGGGGATTGTTTATCTCATGGGCGATGCCTGCTGTTAAAGTTCCAATGGAAGCCATTTTTTCGGATTGGACCAGCTGCTGCTGAGCAGCTTTTAAATTCGCCTGGTGTTTCTCCAGCAATCGGTTCTTCTCTTTGATTTTTCTGTAAGATCTAATCACCAGGAATACGATGGTTAACATCAGAAAGGACAAAGCAACATATCCATAGTTGATCAGGCGTTTTTGTCTGATTTTAAAATCTTTGAATTGATTGTCAAGGGTGAGTTGTTCAATCTGACTTTCCTTGGATTTCATATCAAAATAGATCTCCAGGTTGGCCATTCTCTCCTTGAAGCTGGCAGTGTTCAGGCTATCTGAAAGATTTTTGTATCTGATATAATGTGCCAGGGCTTCATCCGGATGGTGCTCCATGGAATCGATCCTGTACTGATGCAGGAAATATTCCTGGTATTCAGTCAGTCGCATATTTTCTTTCAGAGCCTCAAGTTCTTTGTCAGAATAGAGTCGGGCCATTTCAATATTGCCCTTTTCCAGGTAGGCTTTGGTCATTGAGTTATAGAGGCTTGAAAGATGTTTGGGACTGTTTTGTTTCAAGTTGTAATAATTTTCAAGGTCCTCGAACACTTTCAGAGCCTGTGTTCTGCGTCCTGAGTACAGGTACACGTCTCCCATATTATAGTAGGCGAGAATCTCCTGGGAAAGGCTTCCAAATTCGCGCGACAGGGCATGCGCCTCTTTAAATAGGATCAGGGCTGAATCCATTTTCCCCGTATTGCCATATACCGCTGCTGTCGCGTTTAAGCCACTGATAATAAGAGATGTATCATTAAGAGCCCGTCCATATTCAGAAACCAGGGTAAATTTTTTCTGGGCCTGATCGAACTGATTCAGATAGAAGTAGGTGTTTCCAATATGTGTCAGAGTGGCCGCCTGTTTAATTGAATCACCCAGTTCAACAAAGCTGGTATATGATTCCATCAGGTACACTGCTGCCTCCTCATTTACTCCCAGGAAGTCGTAAAATCTTCCAATGGCCAGTTTCGCTTCTGCTGACCAGCGTATAGAAGCTATTTCTTCGGCCTCATTCAGGGCCCGCTTGGCGCAAACCAGTGCCCCACGGATGTCTGTGGCACTGATGGCATAAGCGATCTCTAACTGAAGTTCAATCTGTTCTCTACTGATCAATGAGGTGTCACGTTTTGCCATCAGGCTGTCAAGATCCTGTGATTTGGCAGGAAAAGTCAGGAGTAATAATGCCCCGACAATGTATAGAATGTTCCGGATGAGCATATATGAAAATACGTAAATGAAAGGAATAAATTCCTGTTAGCGATACTTTTTCTTCCCCTTCCAAGAACCTTCATCCTTATCCTGGGAAGAGGAAATCTCGAAATCTTTTCCTTCGTAGGTGCCCGTTTTAATACCAGAAAGGACCTTATCGGAGACCTTGTCATCCACTTCGAAAAAGGCGTGTCGCGAATGGATATCGATGCGTCCCATATGGAAACTGTCGATTCCTGTTTCACTGCAGACAAGTCGCAGCAGGGCTCCTTTATTCATGTTCTGCTTTTCTCCCAGGTTAATGAAAAATCGTTTTTTGGCACCGGAGAGGTTCCGGTTGTGAGTTCCTCTTTCCCTGCCTCCCGCTCTTTC
>JAOZQY010000041.1:8167-18223 GCA_029931975.1 Bacteroidales bacterium
CTCTTTCCCTGCCTCCCGCTCTTTCTCTGCCTCCTGCTCTTTCCCTGCCCCTGGCCGTTCCTCCCTTTTCATGACTGGCATTCAGATCGCCGGAGTCTTTGTAATAATTCAGAAAAGCATTTAGCTCCATGGAGATAAACTTCAGTACAATCTCTTCAGCAGGCAGATCTTTTAGTTTTTTATAGAAAACGGGCCAGTAAAGGTCGATGGCTTCCTCATCCACGGGGGTGCTGACAACCCTGTCCATCAGGGCATACATCTGCTTTTCGCAAATATCTTCCGATTTGGGAATGGGCGATTGTGTAATTTTTGTCTGCAGCATCGCCTCCACCTGCTTAATTTTGTAGGTCTCCCTGGTATTTACCAGAATCAGGGATTTGCCTGATTTACCGGCACGGGCAGTCCGCCCGCTTCGGTGGGTGTAATTCTCCACATCATCGGGCAGGTTGTAATGGATCACATGGGATATATCCTTCACATCAATACCACGTGCCGCCACATCTGTGGCCACAAGTACCTTAGCTGTTTTTTCCCGGAACTTTTTCATGGCAGCATCACGCTGAGCCTGCGACAGGTCGCCATGAATAGGTACCACACTGTAGCCCTCTTTCTCCAGCTTGTCGGCGACCTGACCCGTTTCCCGCCTGGTCCGGCAGAAAATTAATCCGTAGATCTCAGGATAAAAATCCAGAATCCTTTTCAGGGCATGGTAGCGGTCCCGTTCCTTCATCATATAGTAGTGGTGCTCAATATTGGCAGCCGCACTATTTTGTTTGCCCACAAGGATCTCAATGGGATTGTGCATGTAATTTTTGGAAATTCTTTTTACAGCTTTGGGCATGGTGGCAGAGAACAACCAGACCCGCTTCAAAGCAGGTGTCTGGTCGAGAATGGCATCAATATCCTCCTTGAAACCCATATTGAGCATCTCATCTGCCTCATCCAGGATCACCCACTGGACAGACTTAAGCTTGACCGCTTTTCTGTTGATCAGATCGAGCAATCTACCCGGAGTAGCCACTACAATTTGTGCCCCCTTTTTCAGCTTGCGGATCTGATCGGAGATATTGGCTCCTCCGTAGACCGCTGTGATATTGGGATTGTTCTGAAAAACAGCAAAAGATTCCAGGTCGCGTGTAATCTGCATACAAAGCTCTCTGGTAGGACAGATTATCAGTCCCTGGGTGGTCCTGTCGCTAAAGTCTATATGCTGGATTAGCGGCAACCCGTATGCTGCCGTTTTCCCTGTTCCGGTTTGTGCCAGGCCAACTAAATCCTGTTTGCCTTCTGACAGGATTGGGATGACTTTTTCCTGTATTTCCGTAGGGGTTTCAAACCCCAGTTTGTTTACTGCTTTCAGGATATCCTTCGACAGTCCTAACTCCTTAAATTCCATAGTATAAGATTGATTGCGAAAGTACAACAATATTCTGATTGTTTTGTAGTACTTTTGCGGCGGATTTAAAGATAGGCTAAGCAATATGGATATTAGAAATATAGCAATCATCGCTCACGTCGACCACGGAAAGACCACCATGGTAGACCGTATCTTGCACCAGGTGAATTTGTTCCGGGATAATCAGGAAATGGGCGACCTGATTCTGGACTCCAATGATCTGGAGCGTGAAAGAGGAATTACCATTCTTTCCAAGAATGTATCGGTTAACTATAAAGGGACAAAAATAAATATTATAGATACCCCGGGGCACTCCGATTTTGGTGGCGAGGTGGAAAGAGTACTTAATATGGCCGAAGGGGTGCTCCTTCTGGTGGATGCCTTTGAGGGCCCCATGCCCCAGACTCGTTTTGTACTGCAGAAGGCCCTGGAGTTGGGAAAAAAAGTGATCGTTGTGATCAATAAGGTGGACAAGCCCAACTGCAGGCCAGATGAGACTAATGATCTGGTTTTCGAGCTGATGTTTGCCCTGGATGCCACCGAAGAGCAGTTAGAGTACCCCACCGTTTATGGTTCTTCCAAGGAGGGGTGGATGGGGCCTGACTGGAACAAATCAACTGAGGATATGGCCTATCTGCTGGATACCATTGTCGACTATTTCGATGCGCCTGTGGAGAACCCCGGGACTCTGCAATTGCAAATCTCTTCACTTGACTATTCCTCTTATACCGGTCGGATCGCAGTGGGCAAGGTACATCGCGGAAGCATAAAGATGGGCGATCAGGTCTCCATTATGCAGCGAAACGGACTGAACCATAGATCTACGGTGAAGGAGCTATATACCTTTGAAGGACTGGGAAAGGTGAAAACCAGGGAGCCGGTTGGTTCAGGGGAAATTGTGGCTGTATTTGGGCTGGAGGATTTTGACATTGGCGATACCATTGCCGATTTTGAGAATCCCGAGGCTTTGCCTCCCATCTCCATCGATGAACCTTCCATGAGTATGCTTTTTACCATTAATAACTCCCCGTTTTTCGGTAAGGAAGGGAAATATGTTACTTCCAGGCATTTGAGGGATCGCTTAATGAAGGAGACTGAAAAGAACCTGGCACTGAAAGTGGAAGATACCGATTCGCCCGATCGCCTTATGGTATTTGGGAGGGGAATCCTTCACCTATCCATCTTAATTGAGACCATGCGTAGAGAAGGGTATGAACTGCAGCTGGGACAGCCGAAAGTGGTGATTAAAGAGATTGACGGATTCAAACATGAACCGGTGGAGCTGCTTTACATCAATGTGGATGAGGAATTCTCCGGGAAAGTGATCGAGATTGTTACCGGCCGAAAAGGCGATATCCTGAACATTGAGAAGAAAGATGACCGGGTCAATTTGGAGTTTAAAATTACGGCCAGGGGACTGATTGGCCTTAGGCAACCCATCTTGACATCCACGGAAGGAAATGCTGTGATCTCACATCGTTTCTCAGGGTATGAACCCTGGAAAGGAGAGCTGGTGCGAAAGCGCAACGGAGCCCTTATAGCCATGGAATCCGGCACGTCAATCTCCTATTCCATTGATAAGCTGCAGGACAGAGGTAAGTTCTTTATCGATCCCATGGAGCCCATCTATATGGGACAGGTGATTGGGGAACATACTAAGCAGGACGACCTGGTGGTCAATGTAATCAAAACCAAGAAGTTGACCAATATGCGTGCTTCCGGTTCCGACGATAAGGTCTCCATCACTCCGGCCATAAAGTTCTCACTTGAAGAGTCCCTCGAATATGTGGGAGCGGATGAGTATGTGGAGGTTACCCCAAAGTCGATCCGTCTGCGCAAAATCCTGCTTGCCGAGTTCGAGCGGAAGCGGGAGAAAAAGGATTAGGGCCTTCCATAATTCTATTCAGGAATTAAGTTTAAAGTATACTGCTTTTTTGGAAAGGAGCTGCATGCTGACGCCAAAAAAAGTATCTTTACCAGTCATCAAGATCTATCTCAATATCAAATCAGAAAAACATGAAATCACACCGTCTTATTGCAATGTTTCTGATGGTTCTTTTTACAGGACTATCTATCCAGTCTTTTTCCCAGGAGGAATCGGCCGACCCTTACCTTGGAATGTGGGCTCTGACCCTCGATTATAGTGATAATAGTGCTGGCTGGCTGGAGGTGCGTCAGGAGGCTGGATACCTGGACGCCGACCTCTTATGGCGATGGGGCAGTGTGGAGCCTGTTGGTTCTACCATGATTGCCGATGGTAATCTTTTACTGGTACAGGGTCATGATATGGTTAAAAAAATAGAGGGAAAGCCCGACAGAAAGCTTCATCCTGTGCAATGGTTTGAAGTGACCATGGAGGGTGAGGATCACATTGAGGGCGTGGCCAATTTTCCCCACGGGAACGGTTTAGGTGTTGAGAGAGTATCTTTTAGCGGTAAACGTATCTCTCCTTCAGGAGAGGCTCCAAAGTTAAAGAAATCCATTTTCGGAGATCCTGTTAAATTGTTTAACGGGAAGAGCCTGGATGGTTGGGAGCTGGTGGAAAAAGGTGCGGTCAGCGGCTGGAAAGTGGTGGATGGTGTGATGGTGAACAATCCTGAGCAGAAAAGGGGTGAAGCTCACATCCATTACGGGAACCTGCGTACCACAGCCACCTTTGAGGATTTCAACCTGAAACTGGAGGTTAATGTTCCTGCAGGAAGCAACAGCGGGGTCTACCTGCGCGGCATTTATGAGGTGCAGGTAATGGATAGTTACGGGAAGGAGCTGGATCCCCATAATATGGGAGCTCTATACAGTCGAATAACTCCCTCAGAGGCTGCAGAAAAACCTGCCGGAGAGTGGCAGAGCATGGATATTACCCTTTACAAAAGGCACCTGACTGTTATCCTGAATGGGAAAACTGTTATTGATAATCAGCCGGTAAAGGGTGTTACAGGGGGTGCTCTTACTTCAGACCAATTTGTACCCGGCCCGATCCTCCTGCAGGGCGATCATGGAAAGGTCAGTTACAGAAATCTTGTGCTGACTCCGGTGGTGAAATAAGCTATATTTTTGATAAAAGCCCTTCCATGTCTATTCAGAGATTGATTACGCTTCCGTCTGGTATACCCGAACACTTTCACCACCTGGAAGACCGTGATCCTGATGCCTGGTATTGCGGCTCGGATCCAGCAGAGAAGAAGGTGGGTTCAGGAGGAGGCACTGCCCACCTCTTGTGGTCGGCATATAAAGATTCGGATAAGAATGGATCCATGGAGGAGTGGTTGAAAGAGAAGAAGCGCCTGGTAATCCATTCAGGGGGTGAGAGCCGGAGGCTACCCGCTTATGCTCCCTTTGGAAAATCTTTGCTTCCCATGCCTGTTTTTCGTTGGTCAAAGGGGCAACACCTTGATCAGAAACTGCTTGATTTTCAGGCCCCATATTACGAGCAAATCCTTGAGAATGCTCCCGGGAACTATACTACAATGATAGCCAGCGGTGATGTGATGTTTATCTCATCGGACCGCTTTAAGAATCTTCCCGAAGCCGATGTGCTTCTTTTTGGAATCTGGGTGGATGTCGATGTTGCTTCCCGGCATGGCGTGTTCTTCAGTCGCCGTGACCGGCCGGAGCAGCTCTCTTTTGTCAAGCAAAAGCCCCGGGCAGAGGAGCTGCGGGAGTATGCGCAGGATTATCTTTACCTGATGGATTCAGGGATCGTGGTGATGAATAGTGAGGCCACCATGAAGCTCATGAAGAAGTCAGGCTGGGAAGAGGAGACTCAGTCATTTTCAGGAGGTGCTCCCGGATACTATGATCTCTACAGTGATATGCTGACTGAATTCGGTGACGAATTTGGCAGTACAGATCCTGATCTGGCCGGTCTTTCCGTGAAACTGCTTCCCTTGCAACAGGGCGAATTTTACCATTTCGGTAGCAACAGCGATATGATAGAATCTTCCCTGAGGCTGCAGAACAGGATCACCGATCAAAGGCTGAAACACGCAAGGGAATCGGATCATCATCCATCTATCTTTCAGCAAAATGCTGATGTGGAGGTGGGCTTTGGCAGTACCAACCATCATATATGGATCGAGAACTCCTTCATCCCTGGTACATGGAAGCTAAACCATCACCATATCCTGACGGGGATTCCGGAGAACAGGTGGGAGGTAGAACTGCCTGCTAATATTTGCGTTGATCTTGTACCCCTTGCAGTGGAGAAGTATGGCTTGCGGATCTATGGCTATGAAGATGGGTTCAGAGATTCCCTGGAGCAGGGAGTAAGCTGGATGAACCGACCCTTGAAGCAATGGCTGAACGAACAGGGTATTACAGCTGAAGCTGCGGGACTGGCAAAAGACCGGTCCATCTATGAACTTCCTCTTTTCCCGGTAGGGAATTTGGAGAAATTGGGCGAGATTTTGAAGAGCATGCTGGATAAATCACAAAATGGATCAAAATGGCTTGGTGCTCCTCGTCTCTCGGCAAAAGACCTTTCAGAAAAAAGCGATGCCGGTCTACTATATCAACAACGGCACGAGCTTAAGGCGCTGACTCTTCCCCGGCTGGCAGTCAATCATCGCAAAAGTATCTTCTATTTTCTCGATCTGGAGAAAATATCGGCCGATTACCGGAATGCGGGATTAGAACTTCCGGCGGAACTATCAGCTACAGAGCCGATGATCAAACGGATCAATGATACGATGTTTCGGGCCCGGGTGTTCGGAAACCCCAGGCATGCCGCTACTTATGAAAAGCAGGCATTTGGGATCCTTCGCCAGGAGATGATTGATACCTTGAAAGCCGAACCTGTCTTACCTGCCAGGACTGTCCTGGATGATCAGATTCTGTGGGGAAGAAGTCCGATCAGACTTGACCTGGCCGGGGGGTGGACCGATACTCCGCCTTACTGCATCATGGAGGGAGGAAAGGTGGTAAACCTTTCGGTGGAGTTGAATGGACAACTGCCCTTGCAGGTGTATGCAAGGCCCATTCAGGAAGCGAAAATTGTTTTGAGATCCATCGATCTTGGAGAGAAGGTGGAGATCAACAATTATGAAGAGCTGAATAATTACGACCAATTGGGAGGTGGATTCTCTATTCCAAAGGCGGCCCTTGTGCTGGCGGGATTCGGCCCCATGTTTTCACAAAAGCATTATCCCGACCTGGCCACCCAATTAAAAGAGTTTGGCTGTGGCATTGAGATGTCCCTGCTGGCGGCCATTCCCAAGGGATCCGGATTGGGAACGAGTTCCAATCTGGCTGCCACGGTGCTCGGAACATTAAACGATTTTTGCGGCTTGGCCTGGGATAAGCATGCCATAGCTTATCGCACACTGATCCTGGAGCAAATGCTTACTACCGGCGGGGGTTGGCAGGATCAGTTTGGAGGGATTTTCCAGGGGGTAAAATTTCTGGAAACCCTTCCCGGTATCAGGCAGAAACCATCCATTCTCTGGTTGCCAGATCAGTTGTTTACCAATCGCGAAACCCGGGAGATGATGCTCTTATACTACACCGGTGTCACCAGGGTGGCCCATGATATCCTGGGAGAAATCGTGAAGGGCATGTTTCTGAACTCATCCTCGCACCTGGAGATATTCGGAGAGATGAAAGCACATGCCAGGGAGACCTTCGATACCATTCTTGGCAATAATTATGAAGCTTTGGCCCATAAAGTTGCCCTCAGCTGGGAACTGAATCAGCGCTTGGATAAGGACACTAACCCGCCGTATATTCAAGAGATTATTGGCCGGGTGGATGATTACCTGCTGGGATATAAACTACTGGGAGCAGGTGGCGGTGGTTACCTGATGATGTTTGCCAAATCGGCCGAAGCGGCCCTGAAAGCAAAGCAAAACCTGGAATCAACTCCACCCAATACCCGTGCCAGGTTTGTGGATTTTAGTATCTCAGAAACTGGTTTCCAGGTCTCCCGCTCCTGATACTTTTGGGGATTTAATCCACCTGCTCCATTTCATACATATCTGAGAAGTCACTGAAAGTTTTTGATGCCTTTCTGCCACCAAAGAAACCAAGGAGGGAAATAACCAGGAACACTATGGCCACAATTTTCACAGAGGATTCTTTTCCTTTCAGGGCCTGAATAGCAGCATGGTATAGTAAGTATATGCCGTAGACGCTGACAGCCAGGGCAATAACTCCGCCCAGGGTGAAGTTGATCCCATAAAAAAGCGCAAAAAAGGCATTCATGGGATATAGTACCATTAAGGAGGCCATTACCCTTACGTTGGCTTCAAAATCGGTATTACCTCCGCAGATTGCTGAGATCACAAGCATGATGGCTCCACCAATGAAAAGGCCAATTATTGCACCTATGACAGACCAGATAAGGGACATTATCCCCACCGCACTGCCCAGTAGCCCTGCACCCAGGGCAGACAATCCAAGAACACTCCACAGGAGTGCAAACAGTCCTGCTAAGGTTCCATAAATGGCCGCTTTGATCAGAGGTTCGGTAAGTCCCCCTGCCAGGGGCATGGATTCAAAATATCCCTTTGGATTCAGTAAGGTTTCTCTGGAATCTTTTAAAATCTTGTTGACATTGATGCTTTCGTTACTCATGATTTGGGGTTTATTATTTTTTACATAAAGTACGAATATTGTTATGTATCTGCAAGTCCTAATCAATCACAGCTAGCATAAGTTTAAATGTGGTCCCTTTCCCCTTCTTCGAATCCACAACAATCTGTCCACCGTGATTGCTGATAATCTGGCGAAAGAGCCCAGAAGGATTACAAGGAAGGTTGAAGGCCCTGGTCGAAGGACTCTTCGGAAGACCTGAACCATGAAGTGGCATGCCGGTTCAGATAGAATAGTATCTTATTCCGGAACCCAGGAATAATCAGACGGTCACCACGCAGCATCCCTTTTAGTGCTTTATTGGCAATCATGCTTGTGGCCATGGCTCTTATCTCCTCTTCGAAGAGCCTGCCGGGGAACTCTGTTTGTCCTATCAGATTTTTAATGGGAGCCGGATGGACCATGCTTACTGATACACCAGTATGCTTCAATTTCGCTTCAATCTCTTTGGTAAAAGCATACATTTTCGCAACTGAATGCTGCAAGTCCGAACTGAACTGCTCCTTTCTAAAGGGGAAAGGAATGAAGTGCTGAATATAGGAGGTGGGATGGGACTTCATCTGTGGCAGGAGGCTCCGGGTAATCAGGATGGCTCCCCTTAAACGGGTTTGAAAATCCTCTTTGGCCAGTTCTGAAATACACCTGTTTTTGGACAGGGACCAGTCACAAGTAATATTATTGATCAGGGCCCTTATCTCATATTTATCCCGGAGGCTATTGGTGAAGGACTGAATCTCTTCTTGATTGGAGAGATCAAGTTTCACGGCGATTGCCTGTATTTCATGCTTCAGCTGCAGGCCGATGGCGAAGCGTTGAAGATCGATAGATGTTGTTGATACAAGGATCAGGTTACATTCTTTACGCGCAACTTCGCGGGCCATAGCCCTGCCCAATTCGCCTTCTGCTCCTAATATGATGGTGTACTGAGTGTTCAATTTTCTAAAGGTGTTATGCGTTTTCTATATTTAAAAGACAATATATTTCTAAAATGGATGCGTAGCTTAGCTTAAATTTTCATTAAAAATGAATTTCAACAAGCCTTCTGTTATAACAGGATGCAAGAACCACGCCAAAACCCAATTACATTTTTGAGTTTTCCAACATAAAGTTCAGAATTTTAGAAAGTTATTCCTAGTACCGGATGCCTGCTGAAGAGGCATTTCAGGGATGAGAATTAAACAATTGCCCTGGAGTTATTAACAAAGGAGTTTCGGGACAGGGAGAATTGCATACCTGATCCTTTACCAGGCACCTTTTAATTCATGGAGCGTCCCCTTTTTCAGTTCTACTGAACCCTTGTTTGCGTAAAGAATGATCTGCTTGAAAGGTGTTTTGGGGAAGAAAAGTTCAGTGAGAACTACGGAACCTTCATCCAGGAACAGTTCCATGGATGACAGGTCCAAAAACGCATGCAACCTAAATCTGCTATCTGTAGATATTTGTATGGGCGCACTATGCATCCCTGTAAACTGATCAGAGAAGGAGCTGTTACCTGAATTTGAACGATCAATAAATACCTGCTGACTGGCAGGATTGATGCCGGCCACCACAGTTTGCCCTGCTTCACTTTTCAATATAAATCCAAATTCAATACGGGCATTGGGATCAATTTCAAAAATAAGATCAATTTCGTATAGTGCATTTTCCCATCCTTCACCGGTTTTGATGGCCTGTTCGCCTTGGATCATGCCCGGCGTCAGTTGAACCTGCTTGCCTCTTAAGAGACTTGTTTCTGCAATTGGACGGCTGATCAGGCGATAGCCCGCCTCAGACGATTCCAGTAGTAGCTCCCTGGGTAGTGTCATAGCACTTCTCCACTCTTCAGAGGGTACAGCTTGAGCATATTGCCAGTTACTCATCCAGCCCATAAAGAGCCTTCGTCCATCTTCGGCTGGAACACCCGACCAGGTGACCCCGGCATAGTTGTCTTTTCCAAAATCCATCCAGCGGGATCCTCCGGAAGGATCATCGGAGATGAAGCGTTTTCCGCCTCTTCGTTGCTAAGAGGAAAGAAGTCGGGACATTCCCAGACACCCTCACCTTGGGATCTCTGAAATCCCTGATCCCGGGAT
>JAOZQY010000041.1:18323-32112 GCA_029931975.1 Bacteroidales bacterium
TCCCGGGATATTTGGTCCAGCTTCTTCCTTTGTCCAGACTGTAGGCAATACTCTGGTACTGAAAAAGATCGCTTCCGGCTTTTTCCAGCTTTTGGTTGTGGTGGGTAAAGATAGCCACCATGGGTGGCACTTCATCTTTCCCCAGACCAGAGCTGTTGTTCCAGTCTATTACCGCACTTCCCGAAAAAATGGTTCCCAGGCTGTCGGGATAGAGGGCAATGGGCAGATGTTCCCAGTGGATCAGGTCGGTACTGATGGCATGTCCCCAATGCATGGGTCCCCACTCGTTGCTATGGGGGTGGTGTTGATAGAAGAGGTGGTATTCCCCTTCAAAATATACCATTCCGTTGGGATCGTTCATCCACATGGAATCGGGAGTGAAATGGAACTGCGGCCGGTACTGTTCGGAATAGTATGGCTTCTCTTCAACAGCTTTAATACCCTCTCTGGTGGCGCATAATGAAAATGAAATTAACATGGTAATTGAAGCAGAATGCTTAATTATTGAATTATTTTCTGCCTGAGATAACATCCATGGCCCTGCTGGCTATCGCAGAAGTTTTCCCTGTAGCCGGACAGCTTCCTCTTCCGCACAATTCCGCGACGATCGATTGTATATGTGGCATCTGGATATGTTCCGGCTGAATGGTCGCAATGGTCTCTTTGTGATCGCCTGTCAGCAGTGTAATGGGCTGGAAGCTGAAGATGGAGAATTTCAGCTTCCCTTTCTCTGCGAAAACCTCCACCAGGTCCTTCGTAAAGGGTTCGGGTGTTATGAAACTCCAGCTGCCGGTCACCAGTATTTCATCGGGCAGTTTAAGGGTGGCCGACAGCGTATCCTCCGCTTCATATAGCCCGACCATATTGCTTACCTTTCCTGAAACCTCCAGCGGATTACCAAAAATATGAAAGAGGATGTCCAGGGCGTGGCATCCCAAGTCATGAAAATAACCGCCTCCGGCATCTTCCGGGATCACCCGCCAGGGGAGGTTCAGGGTTTCGTAATCTTCAGGCCGGATCGGGAAGTACTGCTGCATATTGATGTGGAGTATTTTTCCCAAGTCCCCACCATCGATAATAGATTTGACCTTTTTAAAGTATTCCAGTGACCGACGGTAATAGGCCACAAAGACTGGCAGACCCATTTTCTCAGCTGCCTCATTGATGATATTGCACTCCTCCCAGGTGCGGGCCATGGGTTTTTCGATATAGAGTGGCTTTCCCGCTTTGATGGTTTCCAGTGCATAGGCCATATGCGATCCTGGAGGGGTGGCGATATAGACAATATCCACCTCAGGATCGTGTATTACATCAAAGGGATTCTTATGGACAGTGGGAACATTATGTCTTGCTGCATAAGCTTCCGCTTTCTCCGGGCTACGGTTCCCTACGGCAACCAAGCGCGAATTCTCAATTTTGTTGAAAGAAGGGGCACTCTTGAGCTCGGTAACATTACCGGTCCCAATCATGCCCCATCTTATGATTTTTTCAGCCATAGAGGCTAAGGTAACGAAATAATCACTTAACAGATAGTGAAGCTATTGTAATATTTGCTTGCAAAACTCTCTGCAGATAGCAACCTCTTTTACAGGGTCAGAGCCTTCAGGGATCTTATATTCCAGCTCAATATCACAATAGATGGGCCAGTCATTCTTCTGGATCAAAAGAAGCACCTCTTTAATGGGTGTTTCACCTTTTCCCCAGACCATGTTGGCATTGCCTTTTACCTCATTATCCTTTGCGGTCTTATCCTTCAAATGGATACTGGCAATTTGCGCATGGTACTTCTCGATAAATGCTACCGGGTCCTTGCCTGTGGAGCCAAAATAGTGTCCGATGTCAAAGTTGAGCCGGTTGGCCGGTGACATGGCCAGGAGCTTATCCACATCAAAATCCTCATCTGCATACTGGAAATGGTTATGGAAGAGGGCAACCATTCCTGCTCTCTGGGCAGCTGCCCCAACCTTTGTACAGGTTTCTTCGCCAATCTCGGTGGTGATCCCTATGGCACCAAGGGTTTTGGCAACCTTAAAGGAGTAATCCAACTCTTCGTCACTCATCCCGGCGATCCATTTATAGATATGGATATCTACTCCGGCATCATTAAACTTCTTCCGCAAGGCCACATATTTCCCCATGGTTTCGTCTGAATACCGCCATACATGAATCTCCTTCTGGTAGTTTTCCAGGCTTGCTTTCTCCTCGTCTGTCAGATTTCCGGATCTTATCTTTCTCCTTGAAACCGTAAGCTTGGGAGCTCCCAGATAGTTTTCGATACCCGTTCCCATTAGTTCCACCGAGCTGAGTCCTGCATCCACACAGGCCTGAAGTACCGCATCTACTTCGCGAATACTTCTGAAACTATAGGTAATGGCACCGATTTGAACGCCACCGTAATTCGAGCTTACAGGCTCCTGTCCCTGTGCAGTCAAGGAAGGCATAAACATAAGTAAAGCCATTGCCAGTACTGACAATGCTGATTTGATTGCCTTTTTTTCCATCTTTTATATTCTTTAGTCTGTTATTAAAGTTTCCAGCCCTTACGATACTCGTAGTGGAAGTATTCGTTGGCCTCTTCACAATTGGAGATCCTCATATTCTCCGCATCATACTCCAGGGTCCGGTTCATCTGTTGCGAAGCAACTGCAATATTGGTTAGTAACATGATTTCGGTCAGACGTGATGAGATCTCGAAATCGTTGGCTGCCTTCCGGCCCTCTTTAATGGCTTCGATAAAGTCAACATAGACAGAACTGGGACGCTTCAACCATTTTTCAGGAGCTACATAACCGGGATTCTCGGGAATCAGCTCGGGCATGGCACCATGGGTTCCATGCATCAGCATGCCCTTATCTCCAATATAGAGTGCTTCTCTGAGTTGACGATCTGCTTCCAGTTCGGCCGGACGGAAAGGCTTGATTCCACCATCGCTCCAGGTAACTTTCACGGGAGCTCTGTTTCCTTTGGCAGGAAATTCATACATAACATTTTCGGCCTGTGGCAGGTATTCGGTATTGTAAGGAGAGGTCGTTGCCTGGATTTTTGTGGGCATACCCAGGTCGAGGGCCCAGATGGGGGCGTCGAATGTGTGGGCACCCATATCTCCCATTGCTCCGGTTCCATAGTCCCAAAGACCCCGCCATGCAAAATGGGTGGTGTCGGGATGATAAGGCTTCTCCGGAGCAGGCCCCAGCCAGATGTCGTAATTCAGGTTCTTGGGGACACCTACACCGGCCGGACGCTCCAGGGGGCCCTGTGCCCAAACCGGACGGTTCGACCACATATGGACCTCACTGACATTTCCTATGGCGCCCGACTGGATCCATTCCACGGTCTGCATGGTCCCTTCAATGTTGTGTCCCTGGTTTCCCATCTGGGTCACCACGCCGGTTTTTTTGGCAAGTTCATTCAGGAAGCGTACCTCGTGAATAGTCTTGGCCATGGGCTTCTCCACAAATACATTCAGGCCTGCGTTCATGGCATAGGAGGCAATCACCGCATGGGTATGATCAGGGGTGCCGATCACAATGGCGTCAAGGTTCTTCTCTTTATCGATCATCTTACGGAAATCATCATATACCTTGGCCTTGGGGTATCCGGCAATGATATGGCCTGCATACTTTGTATCCACATCACACAAGGCATAGATATTGGCATGCTTGAAGGCCTTATCACCTCCGGCATCACCCATCTGGTTGGCAGCCATCTGCCTGGCGGGTCTGGGAGGTTTTACTCCGGGATAGCGGTAAAATTTCAATCCGGGTAGTCCCCCGCGGCGTTTAATGGGCACATCGGGAGTAGCAATGTTCTGGATATCGCTGCCACCCTGGTTCCCCAGTCCGATCCCGGCAACGTTCACCATATCACTGGGAGCTGTGAAGCCCGGTCCCCCGAGGACATGGCGGGGCACAATGGTAAAAGCAGCTGTTGCTACAGCAGTTTTCCCGATAAAATCTCTTCGTGAGAGTCCTTTACCGCTTTTTTGATCTGTTTTTTTCTTTTTCATTGTATGTTATTTAAAGATTAAACCAGTAATTCAGTTTGATGACCAGGGCCCGGTATTTGGGGCCCCAGAATTCTACAGCGTAGTTGTCGGTGTAGACAATGTAGAGATCAGACATGGGACGGAAGCGCCACTGAATCCGGCTGTTGATATTGAAATTATCGTCCTGGGTATTGTACTGAAAGAAGGTGGTCCAGAAGAGGGAGCGGGAAAAGTTAATCTCCACGCGTGGACTGATCAGGAAGAGGTTCCCGGTACCATAGGGTTCGGGAAATTCCAGGATATTCTGTTCAAAGTTTACCGAAAAATTCCCCCAGGGCTGAGCCCTGTATTTGATACCAAAGGTGTATTGCGCCCGTGTGCCGTTGTAAAAGGTGCCGTAAGACATTCCTCCAGTAAGACTGAACAGCCGTCGCTGGTCGGACTGAAAACCCAGCTCTGCCTGGTTATACCTGTAGATGCCGGCCGGAAGAGGTTCGTCGCCGAGAAAGGTGAAGGGAAAAAGCAGGTTAACAACTGTATGGCCATAGGATGCTTTCAGTTGGGCCGTAGAGTTAAATTCAAGTACATAGCCCAGTTCACTATTGTTATTCAGGAGCTTGAATGCAGTATCGCTATCGAGTATGAGGCGGCTGTTAAATTCGTGAGAGATAATCCTGTCGCTTTTTTCAGGGTAGATGGTATACGAAGCACGGGTGAACCAGTGGTTCATGCCGATGTAGATAGAGGTATCGCGGTCCGCATCATAATACTTCTGTCCCATAAGGTAGCCCATATCGGCCCTGTAGTTTTTCCCCATGCCTGAGATATTCGAGTAGACACTCAGGTTCTTATTGTCGTAACCGATCCCACTGTGATAGGCATAGTCTTTTTTCTCCAGGTCCGGACTGAAGGATTTGGAGTAGCCCCCGAAACTCTGAAACCGCCCATCGGCCGACATATACTGAAATTCAAGTCCACCAACCCGGTTATAGTCGGCGATCTCACTTTGAAGTGCATCTCTGTTCTGGATGTATCCTTTTATAATAGAGCGCTTCAACACCTGTTGATGGAAGGAGGCCACTGTATAGTTCTGGGGAAGAAAACCGTCTGATTCCCTGGTCTGCAGGTTCATCACTCCCATTCGGAGGTTTTCGTTCACATTCCCGCTGAGCCTGGCGCCGTACAGGATGGGAATGGCATTTCCATTCTCGCCCAGTCCGATTTTCCGGGAGAAAAAAGGTCGCATGGGTGGGATTCCGAAATCCTCAAAAATATCGCTGTTTTCCAGGAAGAAGAGTCTTTTTTCGGGGAGACGAACATCGAAAAGGGTCAGGTTAATCACCTGCTCGTCCACCTCCACCTGAGAGAAATCGGGATTAATCGTGAGATCCAGGTTCAGACTCGAGGTAATGGGTACCTTGGCATCCAATCCTGCCTGTTTAATATAACCTGCCGGGGTTCCGGCCTCATAGTCTTTTGCTGCTCCGCCTCTTGCATAGGGAATAATGGCCAGGTTGCGCTGTACTTTTTTGGGACTCTGGTCCCAATTCAATGTTCCGGTGTATCCCAGTTCGGTTTCAAAAAACTCGATGGGAACGGGCGACCAGGTGTGAGTGCTGTTGGAGGCTGCATCCCTGCGAAAAAAGTTGATTCCCCAATTGTTTTTATCTGAGTCAAAACGGAGAGTTTTAAAGGGAATGGCAATTTCTGCGATCCATCTGTCGGGATACGTGCTTACCTCTGACAACCATTTATTGTCCCAGGCCAGGTTGAAGCCTTTAAGTAATTGTCCGGGTTCCGGCTCCTTCCTTCGTCCGGTTTGTCCTGTAACCAGGTATTCTGCCTGAACACCTGCCGGGTTGATGTGAAATACGAAGCCATTGGTACTCTCATTTACCGGATCGATCACCAGGCCAAAGCCATCTCCGTCCCAGAATTCCTTGTCCCTCTTCAGGGTTTTAATCACATGTTTTTCCGGGCCGTAGCATACTGCTGCAATGTAGAGGAATTGTTCATCCGAGGTTATTCGAACTTCAGTCTGAAGCCGATCTTCCACGGCACGGTCGTCCACCGGATAACTCATCCAGAAGCCGCCGGCAACAGGAACTTCACTCCAGACGGACTCGGATAGGATTCCGTCAATTTTTATGACTTCGCTTGTCTGGGAAAGCTGATAGCTTTTAGCACCATCTTCAGAGCGGGCCTGTGAGCCGCTCGATGAAATGCAGGGGCTAACCATCATCATTAAAATAACAGCAGAACAGAGAAGAAAAGGTACAGCTTTCCTCATGCGTAGATTTTAGTGTCAGGGTAAGTAACACATTTTTTGTGTACTAATTACACAATTAGATCTTGCTAAGATAAAAAGGTTTAATCAGAATACCGAAAAGGCAACCGGATACCTTCCCCCTGTCCACCTCAATAGTACGTCCGAATGGATAGAGGCATAGCGAGCCGATCTTAATGAACTGGAATCCGAAAGGGATCCCGATGATTGTCACCATCATGGCTATTCCGCCTAGAAAATAACCGATTGCTGTGGCCAGTCCACCGAATAAAAGCCAGATAAGGTTGCCAAGGAAATTCATACTAATGGGATTTGGATTTCCCCAAATATATAAAAAAAAGAGTGCCCCGGCTGGAGCACTCTTCTGCCAGAATATTTTATATCCGGGATGCTACTGGGCTGTTACCAATACGCTTCGCAGAGTATCGATCAGCTGAAATGCAGTTTTCAGATCCTCATTGGCGCCAATATCACTGATTGGAGCAACTGCCAGTGTTGGCTTCAATTCGATCAGGTGATCGGAAAGTTCCTTCAGCTTTTCAAAAGTGGTCAGAACGATCAATCCTTCCAGTTGATCCTGCTGCTTAACAAAGGCATCATACAGAACACTTGTTGAGGGATTCAGCTGGTTCATGAAAATCACCAGCAGCTCCCTGATATCTCCTTCATCTTCCTGGCTAAGCTCTTCGATCATCAGTTTTTGCTTCAACAGGTTTCCTGTAATATATACTTTTTCTACAAATGATCCTGCAAGGAAAGCCGTGTGAACAAACACCATCTCCTTTTCAGATCCGTAGTTTTCACTGTCTTTTAGCAAGGTGTTAAACATTTGGGTGATGGTATCTCGCTGCATGGTTGTCCCTTCAAGTTTTTCAATGGTCCACGAGCCAAACTGTTCATCAACACCAATGTGCTTTGCCAGTTCTTGTGCCGCCTGGAAGCTCAGGTACATTGTTTCGGTAGCCTCGCCATAGAAATGATAAAGAACATCTACGATGTAGATTCCGAGGTTCGCAGCTGCCACCGGATATGAAGTTTTATAACTGTGCGCATTGTAGGGATCATTGGTAAGCATATCGTAATATTCGGCGTTTACCATGTCCAGGATATCAAACATTTGTTCCACGTTGTTAAGGGTAGGATCAATTGTTTCAGCAGTTTTTATATAATCCTCAAGATTAAAAGTATCGGACGACTGATCCTTCTTTGTATTGCTGCCACAAGAGGCAAAAAGAGCAAGTGATAAAACCAGTGCCAGGGTATAATTCAAATACTTCATTTTCAGTTCCGTTTGGGTTAAACTAATCAATCAACGAAGATAGGCAATAAATTGTTTATAAAAAAGAAAAGCCGTCTTGACGGACAGCTTTTCAAGCCCTAAAATCTAACCCTTTTGTTAACCTAAATGTCCTTCAAATGTGCAGTAATAATTTAAATTAAAACATGAGATTTCTCATGTAGATAAAAGGGTCGTTATAATTTTTTATGAATGTTTTCTGTCACCACATGTCCATCGAACAACTGAATGATCCTGTGTGCTTTTTCGGCATCACTGGGTGAGTGTGTCACCATCACAATGGTGGTTCCTTCTTCGTTCAATTCTGTTAGCAGTGCCATCACCTCGCTACCATTGGCCGAGTCCAGGTTACCGGTGGGCTCATCCGCCAGGATAAGCTTGGGGTTTGTTACCACTGCACGTGCGATGGCTACTCGTTGCTGTTGTCCACCCGATAGTTGCTGGGGGAAGTGGTTCTTGCGGTGACTGATTTTCATCCTTTCCATCACGGTTTCCACTTTTTTCTTCCTGTCGGAACTGCTCATCTTGAGGTAGAGCAGGGGCAGTTCGATGTTTTCATATACAGTAAGCTCATCAATGAGGTTAAAGCTCTGGAAAACGAAGCCAATATTTCCCTTACGAAGATTGGTCCGTCCTTTTTCTTTCAGGTTGGCTACTTCGGTTTCGTAAAAAACATAAGAGCCGTTTGACGGATTGTCCAGGAGTCCGAGAATATTGAGCAGAGTAGACTTTCCGCAACCGGAAGGTCCCATAATGGCTACAAATTCCCCGTCTTTAACTTCGATATTTACATTATTCAGTGCGGTGGTTTCGACCTCATCGGTACGAAAAACCTTTACCAGGTCAACAGTTTTAATCATTAGAATGGGTTTTTTAAATGATGGTACTTAAAAAAACAATAGATGTGCCAAAACAACTAATAAGCAGGTTATGAGCAATTTACTAAATATCACCTACAATGCAAAGTGTTCACTTTTGAGACGTATATGTACGAATCCGTACATTGCGTACACCTGCTTTTCAATGAACTGTCCCGATGGGTTCTCTATCAAGACGAAGGACAAGTAGAAATGTTACATGAGGTTCGGAACCGAATTTAGTGCTTTCAGGAAGATGGCCCATTATAAATTGCTGTTTCTCGGTTTCGTTGGTCTCCAGATTCAGGTTGTTGTTGTCATAAGATCCAATGCTTATCAATGCGAGCTCATTCTTCTCATTGAGTTTTGTTTTGACCTTGAACTTGTAAGTATTGTATTTGGGAAGAAAGAGAAGCTCTGCTGGTGTTGACATTACAACGATTAAAAACGCCCCTAAAGCTCCGGGTTATAATAATTGGGAAGATTAGCCATATTTAAATCAGGATATTTGGTCTTTATGAGGTTCATTTTATCCAGCAGCTTGATTTCCAATTTTTTTTGGGATTCATTACTGCTGCTTATGGGGCGGTGCTCCAGCATCTTCAGGAGGGGCTCCAGGTCGCTGATCATATCCAGGGAGGATTCGGCAATCAGAACCTGCCGGAATTTCCCCCATATATATGTAGTGGCCTGCTTGCTGGTATGGATCATATCTTCGGCATAGAAACGATAGTCACGTAGTTCGTCCATGACGATTTCGTAGGAGGGGAAATATATGAACAGGTTGGGGAACTGTTTTTGCAGTGCTTCACCTGCCAGCAGCAGGGAGGCTTTACTGAGCTGGTTTCCATGGGCACCATCTTTCCAGTGCCTTACCGGACTTATGGTATGAATAATTTTCAGTTTGGGGTTGAACTCAAGGAGTTCCGGAAGAATCGTTTCGTAGGCAGCAATGATCTCCCTGGTAGTGAGTTTCGTCCGGGTAAATTCTTTTGCAGGGATCTTATGACAATTGCATACCACCTCACCGCTTTCATTATAACGGTAGACCCAGGCAGTACCCCAGGTAAGGACAAGGGTTCCTGCCCTCTTTAAAAGTTCTTTTGCCGAACGGAACGAACGGTTGATGTTTTCCAGAGCCTCTTCTCGGTCGGGCGAAGAGAATCCCGTATAGTGGTCAAAGGAGAACCAGAGATTGTTGTACTGCTTCAACTCGTCGGCGATATATGTTTCTTTATGAATGAGCGCCTCCAGCTCCTTCTTTACTGAGAGCGGATTGTAGGTAACACCGAAGGGATTGATACATACCGGGAAGAGGTATCTCTCCAGTTGCCGGCCGATGTTTTCTGTAAAGCAGGATCCCATCATCAGAGTCGGAGTCTGGTGATCCAGCTTGAAAGGGTACTTGGGCAGGGAAACTTCAGTGATCAGTTTCATGGGAATGCTTAGATTATTACCTGCAACTAAGATAAAGAAAATGCAGCGAATCATGCAGGAAGTTCAAGTGCCTGAAGCTTGTATTATTGGATATCGTATCTTTGCTATCGGCAAACTAACGAGGTCCAGACACCGAAATATAGGTTTAGCCTCAAAAGCAAGTTTAGTGCTGGCGCCGCTTAATTCCATCGTTCTGCGATCATAAAAAATGGATGGAAATAGTTTAGAGGTGCGTTAATATAGAAGTAAGCTAAAATTATAACATAACTACCAAAATGACTATATGTTTTAAATCTATAGGCACCATTCTCACTCCTTTCAACAGAAAAGAAGGTATGCCTATTCAATCAAGAGGCTCGAAAGGAATAAAAGGCATCATAGAATTGAAAAGAGTGGTTGGTTTAACAATCTGACGAACTATCCAAACGAGACAACATCAGACGACAGATTTAATTAATCAACTTTGCGTCCAGTTCAAGGGAAAGATTTCGGTAGTTCGAAATGCAGGATTTTATCAATTTGAAGTAGCCGGGAAGATGAACACTAGCAATTTTGAACCGGAGAAGTTGTTCAGTTTGAATAGAAGAAATACCCAGATTTCCTTATGCCTAATTGCTGGACAAGCGATATAGTGAGAGTGGTAAAAGGCTTTAATCCGGCATTAGTTATTACAGGACATGAAAATGAAATGGGACATACTATTGATCATCGTGAGCCTTACTGGTTAACTTATCAGCGGCGAGAGGGCTCAGACAGGTTTGGGGGAAGTAGCGAGCTTGGTTACAATACTCCTTTGATTCTCATGACATGGGGAGAATCGTATCATTACAAAAGAGAAAACTTTTAGAAACATCCGTGGTGCGTTCATGGAGAATTAACCTCAGCATAAAACATGTGTCACGCACTTTGCAGAAATGGCAAAGTCTGCGCCACGTTGCAGCGGCTTCACCGATATGTGCTGTCCGTATTTCTTCAATTTTCGTGTGCTTTTTTCTCTTTTTATAGCAAATGAGAGAGTTTTGAATCAGTGTGTAATATGTGCGATTAAGCAAATCGTTTCATGAAAAGGATGTATAAGCATATTAAACGTTTATATTAGACTGTTGAAAATGCTTCGATATAATCACATGAAAAATAAGTTTTCGTAAAAGAAGGAAACAATATGAATAAATTAAAATTTGGAGTCATTGGTACTTCAAGAAAAGAGGATGAGCGACGTATTCCAATCCATCCGGAACATCTAATGCGTCTTCCCGAACAAATTCGTCGTCAGCTGATATTTGAGGAAGGCTATGGAATACCTTTTAATATTACTGATTCAGAAATGTCGGATCAGTCAGGTGGCGTTGCCACACGTCACGAACTACTGGCCAGTATTGGGAACGTCATCCTTGCCAAACCAGTGTTAGCGGATTTCGAAGAACTGCGTGAAGGTGGAACCCTTTGGGGCTACCCGCATTGTGTACAGCAAAGGTCGCACACACAGGCTGCAATCGATCGCAAACAGACACTTATTGCCTTTGAGGATATGTTTGTCTGGGGCCCTAACGGACAGATTGGGCGCCACACTTTTTATAAAAATAACGAAATGGCGGGTTACTGCGCAGTTTTACATGCACTGCAACTTAGAGGAATCGACGGCCATTACGGTAATCAGCGCAAAGTGATCATTTTTAGTTTTGGTGCAGTGAGCCGGGGAGCAATATACGCCCTTAAAGCACGTGGCTTTAGAGATATCACAATTTGCATTCAACGTCCCGACCACGAAGTGCGTGAGGAAGTGCTTGATTGTAAATATATCCGTATTCGGGAAGGAAATGAAGGTGAAGCGCGCATGTTGGTGGTAGAGCATGATGGGACTGAGCAACCATTAATTGATCTGATCAACCAATCAGATATCATTGTGAACGGAACCCTACAAGAACCAGCTCATCCCATACTTTTTGTTACAGAAGATGAAATATCTTATCTCAAACCAGGATGCCTGATTATTGACATCAGTTGCGACGATGGTATGGGATTCTCTTTTGCCAAGCCAACTACATTTAAAAACCCTATGTTTAAAATTGGACAGGTAGATTACTACGCAGTAGATCATACACCAAGCTATCTATGGGAAAGTGCTTCGCGGTCTATCTCTGCTGCTCTGATTGTTCACTTGCCGACAGTGTTAGCGGGCTATGAGAGCTGGCAACAAAATGAGACTATTCGTCAGGCCATAAACATTGATGCTGGCGTAATTCAAAAGCCAGATATTATATCGTTTCAGAATCGAGAAGCGTTATATCCCCACGCTCCCACTAATAAGGGGAGAGACTAACATCTCGAGGAATTTGGGATCAAGTAGCACATAACATCACAAAAGCAGACGCCAGGATCGACAGTGTGCATAAACGTGGAAGTCTGCAATATTGTAGCAAGTGTCGGGGCGGACTATGTTAAGACTTCTGTGGGACTATTAAGAGGGAGTAAACCTGCTGAGTGTAGTATGGTTAAGCTGATGTACGATACTGTTTCGTCAAAAGGTTTTGAAGTTAAGGCCAGTGAAGGAATCCATACCACCGAAAAATTTCTTGCAATGATTGAAGCAGGTACTTCCAGAGTAGGTACATCAAAAGGGCTTGCATTATAGACAGGAATTAATGACAAGAGCAACCAGACGAACTATTAAGGACACACCAAGTATATAAAATAGGCGCGATAGTGGTAAGTGCAAAGCTTGTAGCTCATGTAACTTTTGTTTAACTTATCAGGAAAATGGAGCTGAAAGAATTATACAATATTAAGGAACAACGATTTAGGTAAATGCCTGCAGAAAAGTGGTCCATAATGATTGAACAACCTGTTCTTGACACTTTACGACTTCAGCTTCGGCCTGTCGAGATATCTGATGCTTTGGATATTCAGAAATTTGCCGGCAAACGTGAAATCGCCGACACTATGATTTCCCTGCCACATCCCTATCCTATTGGAGAAGCACAGCGGTACATAGCTCGAATGCAAAATGAACGAGAAGCCGGCATCTCTGTTGCCTATGTCATCAAGAGGAAAGTGGAAAACGAGTTTTGTGGTTTAATTGAGTTACGGGATATCGATCATGAGCATTTGCAAGGGGAGCTGAGCTTCTGGTTAGCGATAAAAGCTTGGGGGCATGGCTATATGAGTGAAGGGGTTCAAGTCATAGTGCAGTACGGATTTGAGGCGCTCAATCTGAATCGTCTTTATGCTTATCACATGTTGCGAAATCCAGCTACTGGCAGGGTCCTTGAGAAGAATGGCTTCAAGCAAGAAGGACTCTTACGGCAGCGAGTGCAGAAATGGGGGCAATATGAGGATGTCGTGCTATGGGCCATCCTGAGACAAGACTGGCAAGCTAGTGTGGAAAACTGAAACTGTATAAGAAGGTCGCAATTGTGAGGCAGCTGAGGGTGGCATGATCTTTATTTTGGACGAATTATAAGCGAAGTAAATATGAATGGAAAAGAACGAATACTAACAGCACTTGAGCTGAGAGAGCCGGATTGTGTCCCTTTGTATATCCACGGCATCAATGAGGGACCTATTGTCGGAATTGGGAAACATCTGACTGATAATCTTCCCGAACCCCGGGATTTCAGACTTATGAATGATAGGGATCAATTCAAGCTTATGGATACGCTTTTCATGATCCATGAGCACTTTGACATCGACGGCATCACGACCTTTGAAATCGGCCATGAAGAAAAATTGGATGATCTTCATGTTAAAGATGGATTCGGAGTGGTATACAAATTGTCTGAATATGGCATTCCCGTACCTGTTGGCCACCCTGTAAAATACCGTGCTGAATTAGTAAAATTCACTCCCCCGGTTCCCAGGAAAGAAGATTTGGGCCTTTTAGATCTTGCAGTTGAACGGTTCAAAGGGCAAAAAGCGACTTTTTGGCT
>JAOZQY010000252.1 GCA_029931975.1 Bacteroidales bacterium
CGGGGTCTTCAGTGATTCTCTCATGAACCTTAAGTTGCACCCGCTCGTAGGCCTTCTCCAGAATATGCTTTAATTCAGATGCATCAGTTTCATGTTTTATATCGGAAATCACTGAACGCTCAAGTTCATCAATGACTGTAGAACTGGCTATCTCACCGGCAACACCTCCTCCCATGCCGTCGGCAACAGCAAGCAAATATGAATTGCTTCCAATTTTCTTTGCCAGGCATTTATCTTCGTTGTTTTTTCTCCTGCCTATATCCGTTTTGGCAAAGTATTGAATTTTGGCTTCAGTCATTAATGATGAATGATCAATTTATAGGAAGAAGCCACAGGTGAAATCTCCACCTGTGACAAATTAATTACCTGGGCGAATACATCTATTCGTCTACATATTCAAAGTTCGTTGCGCCAAACTTGAGTTTATCACCAAACTTGATTTCACGGGTTTCACCCTCCATCACCTCATCCCCATTGACCTGGCTGTAATTCACTTTACCAAGGTTCTTCAGAACCACTCTTCCATCCCTGTCCAAGAAATTAATCTCAGCCTGGGTTCTTGAAACGGTTCGATCCATTATCCGGATGTGAGTAGCCTTATCGGAACCCTCTGCATCTTCCCTGCCTATGGTAACAGCTCCCCCATATCCAGTAACCTTTCCCTGAAGAAGGAATTGTTTACCCTTATCTTCTCCATCAAGAATTTTAAGTTGTCCGGGTATTTTCTTTAGTGTGAGGTCATGTACTTTGGTAACAATCTTTACGGTCTTAAACCCTTCATCATAGGCATAATCATCTTCATGATCTGGAGCCGCAGTTTTAACTTCAGGTGGGGTTTTGCTTACCGGTGCTGCCGGTTCCTTCTTCTTTCTTCCACCTAATACCATTAATAAGGCCACCAGCAGGATCAGCAGCAGAATACCTCCTACAGTCAGATAGATCCAAATTGGAATGATTATGTTTTTATTAATCTCCACCAGGTAGGGTTGGTCGGTCATGGGATCTGCTTTAACAATACCTCTGACCCTGTATTTCCGATTAATCACGGGTTTTCTTTTACTGGTATTTACCTTTATGGGCCTTCCATATTCACCTTTAATGATGTAGTAAGCCGTGGAACCTTCAATTGAGGGAGTGTATTGTACCACCAGGCCTTCGATGGCAACGAATTGGTCCAGATGCTTGTCAACATCAATAGTATTAATTGGTGTGATGGTGTCCTTTTGAGCACTCAGCGAAAATGCCAAAAAAAGAACTGTCAATGAGAATAATACTCTCAAAAAAGAATTTCTTTTCATAATTGTTGGTTTAATGAAACATGATATATCGGTTAGTTATTGTCTCTTCCATAAATCAGATCTCCCGGCGTATGCTCCAATATGCTGTCAGAGGTTCGTTTTACCGTCCACTCTACCGAAAGCAGAATGGCCAGGATGGCTACCAGAGTATAGATATTGAGCATGTGTAACACGTTCAGTTCTCTTAGAAAAATAAGGACCACAAACAGATCTATCAGAAATACGAGTCCAAGTGCGATTCCAATGCTCGACAGACAGAACCTTCGTATGATGCCCCGGTATATAAATTTGATCTCACGGTTCGACATTCCAAAGGCCTTGAAGGTCCCGAGGTTCATGCGGATTTTCGACAAATGGTTCCTTAGCAGGTTGTATATAAATAGAGCAACGCTGAATACACTGAATATCAGGAGTATCACTGCCATGGTGATGGTCAGAAAACTAATGGCCCTGAAGTTTTTCTTATCACGGAGTTTGGACATTTCTACCTCAAGCTCAGATAAATCATACAGGTAGTCCTTGAATGCCTCTACCCGGCGGAGCGAAGAGAACATGATGGAAATTTTGTCGTAGGCTGGCTCCATTCCGGGTGAGGTAGGCATGTCGAAATAGTAACAACGCATGAGATGCTTTTTGATATTCTGATACTCCCTGGTTCGCTCTAATTGTCGAAACAATGAGTCGGATATTTCTGCCGATTCGGGCTGCATACTGAAAGAAATTGATACCAGGGTGCCCTCCAGGTGAGAAAAGTGGTAGGCCGAACTTTCTACGTATGGATCCATCTCCCTGAAGGGTTCTTGCTCTTCCATAATTTCCCGCAAAACTCCTGTTATTTGCTTGATACGTTTTGGATCAGATCCTGCTATGAAGAACTCCATATTCGGATACTGATTCAGGTTAAAGGGATTGTCGTAACCTCTGTTCCTGGCATTATAGAAATAGGGAGTGAAGGCAAAATTGGAGAGTCCCGGAAGTTCTTTTACCACGGCAATAATGGGAATCGGAACTTTGTAAAAACCCTTATCTCTTCGTGGCATGGCCATCTCAATGAAGCAGGCATCCATGGGATAGTCAAAGTCCATCAGTAATTTTCGTGTGACAATAAGCCCGTAATCATATTCATCATTAAATCCTCTTCCATGCAATAGATTTTCCTTCCCAAGGATCTGTTCCAGAATCGGATTCTGAAATTCAATGGAACGGCCTTTCTCCCTGGAGTACCCGGAAATTCTGTAGTTCCAGAATTGCAGAGAATGCTCCACATGCGACATCACCGTATCGTAATGGAAGCGCTGTTTCAATGAGTCCTGATTCAAACTAAATTTATACGTGTTCACCATCCCTATTTTCTCATAGGGAATCTTGACATCCAGATTCTTGATGAACGGATCACTCATCTTCATACGGAGATAATCCAGTCCTCCGTCAGCAATGGTAATGGCCATGAAGGTTCCCACAAGTATGGATACCAGGATGAAATAGTTGA
>JAOZQY010000253.1 GCA_029931975.1 Bacteroidales bacterium
TATGTCCACCTGTTTTTTCTTCAAAAGGCTGACTTCCCAGAGAAGATCTTATTTTTATCTGCTTTAATATCTCAGGATTTATCAATACTCTGTTAGCCCTTTCCTGTCCATAGCCGAGCTTAATTGTTCCAATACAATTGAATTCAAAATTATAGTAAGGTTCACCCTTTTTTGGGGAGATAAAAAACTCAACACAACTGTCGGTATGCACCATGCTATTTGCTTCGGTCTGTCTGGCTAAAATATTTTCTTCAGTAACATAATACTTCAATAAAATCTGATCCTGACAATAAGCTATCTTGAATTTCACCTCCGGTTTATATGGGAACTCAGTCCAGTTAATGGTATTTATTAACTGAAATTCAGCATTGCTTTCAAGTAATTGTTCTGCCAGATCGAGATCAATTTCAGCCTTATGTTTAATCTCTTTTAGTATTAGTTTTTTCATAATCAGTTGGTTTGAATCGGGTTTTTGCTTGCATCCTTGCAGGAATAATCCGGGAAACAGTCCTGCAATTGACACTGAAGCTGTACCTGCTAAGGTTTTCTTTATAAAGTTTCTGCGTTGGATTTTCATTTTTTATAAATGGTTTACATATCATTAAGAGATAAGCCACTGTAGGTAATCTGGTAATCCTTTAATTGCCCTGTTGCCTTTTTAAAGAAATATCCTTTTTCTTTAAGTTTTTCCAGTTTAATACTATCTGCATTGCGCTTTATCTCAATAATTTCAGCAACTTTTTCAAGTTCGTTTACTGAAATCAGATCAATTTCAGTCTCGCCTTTTCTGTCCCAATATCCGCCAATCATTGTAATACTCTTCTCTTCGATGAACTTTGTGCGAAAATAGCGTTCAAGGATTTTACCACTATAAGTAGAATAATCGCGGGAAATGATTTCTTTAAGTTCCCCGAAAGCTCTTATTTCGATGATGTGGCTGTACTTATAAATAAAGCGGAACCAAAAAGTCAGAAAATTATCCTCGATTGTATAACGTACATTCTTGGTTTCAACCTTTGAGAAAATAGGGATTGTTTTGGAAATAAGACTATAGTCTCTCTCCATTTTTGTTAAGTAACCTCCGATTTCTCGTTTTACAATAGCCTCAATTTTAGCTCTGGTATTTTCGCCGCGTGCGATGGTAGACAATATGGTGAAGTAGTTTGTATATTCCTTACCGAACTCTTCAATCAGCATGTTTTTCCCTTCGAGCAAAAAAAGTGAGTCTTCTTTAATCATTAAATCGATCATAGCTTGCTTCGAATATGCTCCTCCATCCATAAATATTTGGACATATTTAGCTACTCCACCAGTAAAACCATAAAGTGCAAGAAGGTCTTCCGATGTCCAGGATGGGAAATAAGCTGTCAGAATTTCTTTCAATACAGATGTTTCAAATGGTCGAATATTTATCATTTGAGTTGCTCGTCCAAATAATGGCTCTTTTGAGTTCTCAAAAATTTTGTGCATTAAAGAAAAAACCGACCCGCTGACTATTAAGTTGATTTTGCTTTCATCCTTGTTTACATCCCAGTAATGCTGCATCTCGCTATAAACAGAAGGAGCGATGTGAAAGAACTCCTGGAATTCATCGATAATAAGATTGAATGACATTCCTTTTGAATACACCATCAGGTACTCGAACAATTTTCCAAAGCTACTGATCTCGCCTAATATTGGGATTCCTAGTTTTTCTATCATCTCTTGCTTGAAATCCTGGCATAAATAACTCTCAGCTTTCCTGGCAACAAAGAAATAAAGGCTGGGTTGACCCTTGGTTGCATTTAGAAGCAAATGTGTTTTACCTATGCGCCTTCGGCCTGTAACAACGGTGAACTGAGCATTCTTAAGAGATAGTTTTTGAATCTCTTTCAGCTGAGCTATTTCTTTCTTTCGATTATAGAATTTCATATTCTAATCATTTTTTAAAAGGCGTATATTTCTGAATTATTTATTACACCATTCCTTGTTTCCGAAACGTGCGTTTCCGAAACGGCTGTTTCTATAAAGCAAATATAAGAAGAAACTCTTACTTCGCAATAGGAAAAATTCATTATTTCAGGCCTTCTATCCACTGATTGTACTCATGTAAAATATCCTCATTGCTAATAAATGGTTTATAAATAATTCGTGCTTTAAAAGAATATTCTTTTCCCTTTTTTACTTCAGGAATTATATATTGAAAATCCCAGACCGGATTTGCCGGGCCACCTCCTGTTGGGGATTGTGAAAAACGGATTACTTCGGGTGTGTCAAACATAAATACTGAAACCATATTATGGAATCTGCCATAATAGACAGGGAGCTCGTACTTATAATCGGAAAAATGATTGGCCAGAACAACATTAAAATCAGGTGCAAAATAGTAGTTGTCTCTGTCGTCATTCATTGATATATGTGTACTTTCTTCACCATGTTTTGAGGAAAATGCTGAGATCCATTTTGACGTGCTTTGGTCGTTCTCGTAGCCTTTAAAATATATGTGTTTATCAGCGGGAGCAAGAATATAACTTGCAAAGAATAATCCGACGTAATTGTGTTTGAAAAATTCTTCGGAGTGTATCATACAAGTAAATGTAATATCAATATAATGCGGGGCAACAGTTTTAAAGCTAGTAATCATTTCGAATTGTGAAAATGGGGTAGGAGCCTGATAAAGTAAAACTTCATTATCATCCAAAAAAAGCTCCATGGGGCTGGTGCGAGGTTCGAAACGTTCTGCAAGTGAGTCGCCACCAAAGATATGCTCAAGATTGAAGCCTGCATATCTTGGCTCC
>JAOZQY010000095.1 GCA_029931975.1 Bacteroidales bacterium
AAATCTCTCTCTCATATCAAAGGCTTACATGTAACTCCACTTCATGTATATCATTCTTCTCCTTGATAGTCAGTCGATGACTGTTGGGATATTCCAGCTCAAGTCTACGAATACTGTTTTCGTAGCTGCCCCCCTTTCCTTCAGAAGGATAATCGCGCGAAGAAGATATTGAATGGGCTGCCACAAAACTCAGACGAGAGTCCTGAACCTTCAGTTCAATCCTGATCCATGATTTCCTGGGATTCTCTCCGGCTCCATGAACAAAACAGTGTTCTACAAATGAGTATAGAATCAGCGGTGCAATTTTCAGACCACTCATCTGCCCTTCGGGCTCAAAATGAACCTTCAAACGATCACCGAACCTCAGAACCTCAAGCCCCACATAATTTTTGATCATCTCTACTTCCTTCTCCAGTAAGACCTTTTCACTCTTGCTTTCATTGAAAAGGTAGTGAAGAATGGCCTTTAGTTTCTTTACAGTTGGTTTCAGGTACTCCGGACGGTAAATGGAAATTGAATAGAGGTTATTGAAATTATTAAAAATCACGTGCGGATCCATCTGATGTTCGATCAATTTCAATTCTGCCTCAAGTCCTTTTCGTTGCGACTCCCTGTTGTTCAATTCCAGAGTATAGTGATCCCTTGCATACTTAACAAGAGCAAAAAGAGCCACAATAAAGCTCATATCCTTTGTGTTCACAAGCAGCGCCTGCATTGAGAGACTGTTGTCGATAGTTGTACTTTCAGGGGAAATGGCCTGGAAAAACATAAAATCGGAGAAGATAAACTTTAACAAGGAAAGTGCCAGTCCGGTCAGCAAAAAAGAGCCCATAAAGAGAGATATCTTTCGCTTCAACAACAGTTTCGGAATCAGCAGGTATACTGTAATATAGGCATAAGCAAAAAAGAAGATGGCATTGATAAATACCATGGCAAATCCCTGCAAGACTCCCCCGGGTCCATTGGTACGTGAATAGGCAACCCAGGCAAACAGAAGGATCATAATCAGGAACAAAAGCAGGTGCCTGAAAATCCTGAGGGAAAGCTTCTGACTGAGCAATAGTTGATACATATATTAAAAATAGCTTTCATATGGTGAACTACCATCGCTTATCAATCAGCGTGAGTTTTGAGCACAGCAAACGCTTCTATCAGCCTGCACAGGCAGTTGGCTGATTTTTCTGTGACATATACCATGAATTTCCTGCAGTTGACTGAAATATTTTAAGAAAAGCGTATAAATTTGTTATGTTGAACATAAGAAGTAGGATTGTTTTCGTGTGTTTTTTGTTTTTACCCTAACAAAGTTGCAGATCGCCACCTAATTGGTTGTCGATGACTTATAATCTTACCGTACATGAAAACAAGGTGTTTGATCGTAGATGACGAGCCGCTGGCCAGAGAGTTAATTCGTGGACATATCCAGAAACTTGAGAATTTTGCAATTGTAGATGAGAGCGATAATGCCATGAAGGCCATGGATGTGCTTCGCAATCATACTATCGACCTGATGTTCCTCGACATCAAGATGCCACAGATGACAGGGATCGATTTCCTGAAAACCCTGAAACGTCCCCCCAAAGTTATCATTACTACGGCATACAGCCAGTATGCCCTGGAGGGATTTGAGCTAGATGTGGTCGATTATCTGATGAAACCGGTTACTTTTGAGCGCTTCTTTAAGTCCGTAAATAAGTATTTTCAGGCCGGACATGCAGAAACTGTGAACCTGGAGGGTGGAAATGTTGCAAACAATGAGGCATTTATCTACGTCAAGGAGAACAAGAAGGTTATTAAGATTTACCTGAAGGAGATCCATTTCATAGAAGGATTAAATGAATACATCAGGATCCACACTGATAACCGACGTATTGTTGTTAAAAGCAGCCTGCAGAGCATTGAAAGCAAACTGCCTTCAGAGCAGTTTATCAGAATTCATAAATCCTATATCATCTCTATTCCGAGAATCAGGGCATTTAACGCCACCACCATCGAGCTTGAAAATGCCAAACTCAGAATCGGAAGAAACTACAAGAATCAGGTTTTCAGCGCTCTTCACTACAAACAGGAGATATAAATGAAAAAACATTCGGGTTGACCGGTCTTATGCTGATGCTGGGACTGTCAATAAGTATCGCAGGAGATCCGGCCATCGCAGCTAAGGGCTCCCCTGATAGTGCAGTGCATGTAACCATCATCTATGACAACTACCAGGCCGTTGAAAACCTGGATACCGACTGGAGCTTTTCCTGCCTTGTGGAGTTCCAGGAAAACCAGCTGCTATTTGATGCAGGCAGAAAGGCCGAACTCTATAAGAAGAATGTAAAATTACTGGAGATTAAACCTGAAGAGATTCCCACACTCTTTATCTCCCATGAACATGGCGATCATACTGCCGGCATCCCATGGATTACCGAGATCAATTCATCAGTCAAATGCTACTTTCCGGCATCCTATGCAGAACAACTAAAGGCCAGCGGGTCACTTCCTCCCCATAGCAAGGGGATAGAAAAACCCACCCACCTCTATGGCCCGTTTTACTCCACAGGTGATGATTTTGTGGCCTTCAGGGAGCAGGGGCTGGTTATAAAGACTAAAACCGGAGGAGTACTCATTTCCGGTTACCGTGATAGGGGGCTTACACCTGATGCGTACACCTGGGGAGAAAATAGATCAGATAGCAACTACATTGAAACTTATGGATGTGAAGCAGATCTGTCCCACCCACTGCACCGGAGATCAAGCCATTTCCTCATTTAAAGCCTCCTTTGGTGATGGCTATATAGCAGGTGGAACCGGCAAAGAAATTATCATTCAATAGACTTTCGACTTTACAGACATACGCCTAAAATAAAAGGGCATCCGCCGCAACGGATGCCCTTTTTTGAATTTGGCACTAGGAACCAGGCAACTACTGCTTGGTCAGTACTGCTGTCCATTCCTCTCCGTAACCGGTACCTCCAACCACCGTGATGGTTCCGTCATCGTTAAAGGTGAGGTCTCCATAACCGACTTCTCCCCACGGATCGAATGTGTCGGTTATAAAAAACTTCCCGCAGACATCCTGTATGGTTCCGGGCCAGTCACCCACCGGACACCAACCCACTGCTGCATAGAAGTGGTCATAGGTACCAAAGGTGAAATCGGAGATAGAATAAAATCCCTCTTCATCGGTCACATCGATAACAATCGTTTTCTCCAGGCCTACGGCTGGATCCGCAAAATCGGGAAAGGTCGAGTTGGTCACCGAAGTATAGGTCCCAATAATCACATCTGGATCTGAGGGACATACCACCGGGACCGTGAAACGGAATCCCTGCAACTGCTCAGCACTTCCCACCAGGTCGCTGTGCAGATTATCATAATCGGCCAATTCACCATTGGATCCGGTAGCTACGCAGTTGAATGTGTAGAAATTGGCAAAGGTCTCCTCAACGGGAACGCCAAAAACGGCTGCCAGTTCATTACCATCAACAGAAAATTCATAGGGAAAGGTGGTAATGGTCTCCAGAACCACATACTCTGATTCACTCTCACCATTGTCATAGATGCGCTTTACAGACACCTCGTGACTGGCCACATTGTCTGCAGGCACTGAAAAAGTACCCGAAACGGGTGTTCCTTCGATGTCCTCGGAGTTGATGGATGTGTTCCCCGGCTCATACATAACAAAGATTCCACGTGGCACATCGGCGGGATCAACCAGCATGGGCGTCTCGCACGACCAGACCAGGGCTGCAAGGAGGATGAAGGTAATATATCTGTATATTTTCATGATTGTTTTCATTTAGGTTATTGAATAATCCCGGCCGGGTTGGTATCCCAGAAAACCTGCACAGTGTGTGGTTTCTGTTCAATAGATGCATTCAGGTTTACACAGTTGGCTGGATAGTTAAATGTACGCGGGAAGTTCCCCGGGTCGGCCAGCAGTGCAGGCTGAAGGTTGGAAGGCATAGCGGTTCTTTTCACCAGGTTATAGGATTCCACCCCGTTTCCGAAGAGCGAAATATAATACTCCTTCACAATCACCTCAAGCCGCTCATCTTCACTGGTAGCAGCGTCGTATAGTGTAGCCACCTCAGCCAGGTAATCATCAATATCCTGTTGCGTAGGAATAAATTCCTGAACGGCCATCTCTTCGCCAAAGGCCAACACATAGTTAATATGGGATTCTACAGCATCCAGCAGATATTGCCTCGGGTCCCCAGTGGTTCCCATAGTCAAAGCTGCTTCAGCCAGCATAAACTTCACATAGCTATCAAGCATAATCACTTCGACACCTGCCCCCTGCATTCCCGATGCCGCACCGCCCGGAAGTCCTATATCACTGTCGAATTCTCCACCGGCAGGATAGACTCCCCAGAGGGTTCTACTCCTGGTATCCGGCGGAATCCCGTCATCATCCAGGTGATCACGGCCCCAGTACCCATCTTCCAGGGTACAATACGGAATTTCTACCGGATAGTGCGCAGGCCGGTCAGTTCCAACACAGGGCAGCGCCTGGAAATCCTCAGATGCCTCAAGCACCTGCCTGTAGAAATAGTACCGGATTCTTGGATCCACCACCGGTTTCTCCTCATACAGGGTCCACATATAATAGTTGGCCATATAGTCGTTTCCACCATTCAGATAATTGTAGGTGAAATATGGATGCCGGCTGTCCGGATTATCTGTATTCCGACTGTATGAAAAACACCAGTCCTGGGCTGAAGTACTGATCAGGTCATCATCTGCAATCAGGCTGTTGATTACGGAGGCAGCACCTGCTTCATCTATCAGCCTGAGGTTGAGGTAAATCTTCAGCTTCAAGGTGTTGGCCAGCGTTTTCCATGCATCAGGATCCCCATCATAAAACATATCACTTGTTGGAGTGGCCAGGGCATCCTTATCCAGGTCCAGTATCGCCTCATCCAGTTTGGCAATGGCTACATCGTATACGGACTGGTCATCATCCACCACCGGGTTGAAATTTGCAGCATCAAATGATTCGGTCCAGGGCACATCGCCAAAGAAATCGACCAGGGTTACCAGGGTATAGGCCTCAAGTATTTTGGTGATTCCTGCATGGATCCACCACTCACTCTCTTCGTATATGGGCAGAAAAGTATGAGCATCCATAAGGAGACCTTCATAAGCAAGGGTCCAGGTATCATCAAAATTAGTTGGGTTGTAGGCGTTTTCATAGGTTCCGCCCCAGGGATTCATCATTCTTACCACTTCCATTCCAAATTTATTGACGCCATTCCAGTTGGCAGGATCATCGTTGTTCAGAAAGTTCTTAAAATCTACCTGCATGGCATTCAGCGCATAGTCAGGGTTGGCATCAGCCAGTACCACAGCATCGGGATCCTCGGTGAGTTCCATGTCGAAAAAGTCGCAGGCACCAGTGATAAGTCCAAGCAGAAGCGTGACTGATAGTATTATAAATGTCTTTTTCATAATTATCATAATTTATTTGATCTAGAATGTCACTTTGATACTGGCACCGTAGCGGCTTGAACTGGGACCTGTAATAAAGTCAAATCCAAGTCCGTTCCCCACACCAAGACTCAGCATATCAGTATCGAAATTCACATACTCGGGGAAGTTGATCGCCCTAAACCACAGATTCTGTCCCACAAGAGAGATATCGATACTCCCGAAGGGAGTCTTGGCCATCCATTGCTTTGGTAATGAATAGGTCAGTGAAATCTCCCTGAGCCGGACGGTGGTACCGTCAATCACATTGACCTCGGCAGGTGCCTGTGAACCAAAGTTATTGAAATAGGCATTGGTAGCCGTGATCTGAATATCGTTGGGAGATCCATCGGCCAGCACACCTGGCATCACAAAGGTCTGACTCCGGTCAATATCGGTGTCTTTCGTGATTCCACGTCCGATCAGGGTATTCACAGTTTCCGAATAGATGTCACCTCCCTGGCGGTAGTCCCATTGCATGTTGAAAGAGAATCCTTTAAACCGCAGGCGATTGATAAGGCTTGCTTCATAATCGGGATGTGGATTCCCAATGATGGCCGGCTCGTCCGACTGCAGGAAATTTCCGTTTCCATCAATGAGGTAGTTTCCATCATCGTCACGTGCAATCTCATAGCCATACATCACCCCGTAAGGCTGACCTGCTATGGCATAGTTCCCAAGGTCGGTAAAACCATTGATCAGCACCCTGGAAAGGCCCATTCCCAGTTCATCCACCACACTCTCGTATTTAGTAAAAATCCCACGGAGGGTCCAGCTGAAGTTTGCGGTCCGAACAGGAGTCACATACAACTCCACCTCCAGTCCCCGGTTGGTCATCTGACCAATATTCACATAGGTACGTGAATAGCCGGTCGCTGGATCGAGTGTAGCCTCTGTAATCAGGTTGGTGGTCTTTTTAGTGTAAACAGTGATATCAGCTCCTATACGGTTCTTAAACATGGCAAACTCAACCCCCAGTTCAGTTTCGGCATGTAATTCCGGCTGCAGATCAGGATTACCCAGGAACCAGGAAACACTGTTGGATGGGACAACGGATCCATCCGGACTCACAAAAGCCCTGGCCTGGGTAGCAAGTACACTCTCCGTAACATAGAGCGGAGGGAAGCCTGCTGAGGTTCCGTACCCGATCCTGAATTTCAGAAGATCAAATTTGGCATTGGTCTTTAAGCCTTCGAAAAGTTGTGAAGGAATAAAGGAAAGACTGCCACTAGGATAGAACTGACTCCTGTTCTCAGGCTGAAGGGAAGAGAACCAATCATTTCTGGCCGACAGGTTCAAAAACAGAAAGTTGTTGTAACTGGCAGTCAACTGCCCAAAGGCACCCAGGGTATTGGAAACAGCCTGACTTTGAAGAGGAAGGTCGTTAAAACTATTGTAGGTACTGTGGTCACTGAAGTTCTTATGATTCAATAAACCGAATACCAGCTGGTTGGTACTCTCCATCCCATCGGCTGTATAGATTTCCCGAACCGAGGCTCCCCCCAGCAACAGATCCAGGGTGATCTTCTCCCCGATATCCTGTTGCATGCTAAGCAGTGCGGACTGGTCATAGGTGGTACTCGTAATGTGCCTGGTGCGATACAGGCCATTGAGGTAGTTGTCATTTTGCACCGATCCCTTGTTCAACTGGTACTCCTGCATTTCCGAGAAATGGTCGATCCCATATCGGTAGGTCAGGTTCAGGTTGTCGAGAATGTTGTAGGAGAGGTTGCCCGCACCATATACCCTTTGCACGTTATCGATCGACTTGGCATACTTTGTGGTCCAGCGTGGATTCTGAATGTCATTGCCGGTACGATAGTACACGCTGCTGTGATCAATGGGATTTTCAAAGGGCAGGCCCATGAGGTCAACAGACCTGGGGGTATAGAGTACATCGGCAAATACGGAGATACCGCTACCACCGCCGATGCCACTTCCATCTCCATAACTGATGGGCGGGGTTACCATATCGGTCTTCACATAATTCATGGTTCCGTTGAAAGAGAGTTTTTTGGTAAGCTGTGTCTTACCCCCAATCCCTGCATTGAATTTTCCCAATTCATTTCCGGGAAGAAATCCCGTTTCATTAAGATAACTCATGTTGGCACTGAAACTGGAGGTTTCATTCCCCCCGCGCATGGATACCGAGGTATTAGATGCCACACCGGTCCGGAAGAACTCGCTTACATTATCATAGGGTCTCAGCTCGTACTGAACCCCATCCTGGTATTCAGGAAATGCAGCAATCAGATTGGGATCAGCAAAATTTGAATAGGGATGGTCCACCATGGTGGGCGGATCTGTAAAGGCTGCCCCCCAGTTGCTGTAGAAGAAACCATTCTGTTGTTGAAATCCATTGCCGTATGAGTTCTGGAATTCGGGCAGGTTTACCTGGTTCATGAAAACCGACTGGTTCACAGTTATCTCAGGCTTCCCTGTTACCCCTGCTCCATTCTTGGTGGTGATGAGAATCACCCCGTTACGTCCTTCAGCCCCATAGATGGTGGTGGCACTCAATCCTTTCAGTACAGAGATATTTTCAACACTATTGGGATCAATATCCAGGAAACGACTCGATGTGGCCTGGTTTCCTTCCAGGAATCCCTGCTCATTGTCGGTACCGGAATTGGTACTTCCGGAGAAGCGAACCCCATCCACAATAAAGAGTGGCTGATTGTTGCCTTTAATAGAGGAGTAGCCCCGAATGGTAATGTTGGTACCCGAGCCGGATACACCACTGGTGGCTGTTACACGCACACCAGCCGCCTTTCCACTGAGCACCCGCCCGATATCATTCTCGGGATTCTGCTCAATGTCCTCAGCATTGATCTGCGATACAGAGTATCCCAGGGCCTTCTTCTCCCTGGAAATACCAAGCGCTGTAACCACCACTTCATCCAGTTCCATCAGATCCTGCTCCATGGTCACATTCAGGCTTGTTTTATTCCCCACAGGAATTTCCTGGGTAAGGAGCCCCACAAAACTGAAAACAAGGATATCAGCGCTCTGTGGCACATTAATTTCATAACTACCATTACCGCCTGTAATGGTTCCCACAGAGGTCCCCTTTACAGCTACGGAGACTCCTGGCAACGGTTCTCCGTCATCAGCGCTGACCACCGTACCGGTGACTGTCCGGGCCTGACCAAAGAGGGTCAGGGTACCCAGCGCCATTAATAGCATAAAGCTTACAAATCTTTTCATAGACTCAGATTTAGATTAACAATTAGAAATACAAACGGAAGAAAGCAGAAAGTGGACGGTTTATCTAATATTATCAAGCAATGGCGGGCTATTAGGGCCATTCGGTCTATTCAATTCTGTTGATGTCCATTGACAGCCTCATCGCTGTCATTGGGGGGCATTTCCATGTCATTCACTGATAAATCCCTGCATTGACAAAAAATAAATACCTACTTCACCGGGTCAAATGATGCGAATAAGGGGGTGAACGTTATAGTCTGAAGCGAGAGAAACTATAGCTCGGTTAAATCCTAAAAAATCACCCGCTATACAAATTTTCCTATATTTATCAGTTATTCACTAAAACGAAGCACAATGCTAACCCTATCCGACTACCTGATTATTGCTGCCTATTTTCTTGTAATCCTTGTTGTTGGAGGTCTGACAGGCAGGAAGCAGAATAAGGAAGATTTCCTGATTTCAGGTCGGAAGCTTACTGCAATCCAGGCCACCTCAACCATCTTTTCCAGCCGCATCGGGGCGGCCATTCTACTCACTTATACAGCCTTGGTCTACATGTATGGCATGGGTGCCTTGTGGTATTTTGTGGGATCTGTATTCGGATTGTTCGTTTTCTACTTCTTCGGATTGAAGGTTAAAAAACTCGCAGATACAGAGGGCTTTTATACCATGCCGGATTTCTTCTTCTTTCTGAAAGGAAAAACTGCCGGTTACCTGGCCACAATCACTACAATCATCATCATGTTTGGCTGGGTGGTACTAAATTTCACAGCCGGGGCAAAACTGGTCTCAGAATATACCCCTATCAGCTACGACATATCAGTGATTATTGTGGGAGCCATTATCCTGATCTACCTGATTGCTGGAGGTTTTGATGCAGTTGTGAAGACCGATATCGTTCAGACCTTTGGGATCTTCCTGCTCTTTGTTCTGATGATGTACCTGCTTACCACAACCAGCACCAAACCCGGATTGGCATTCATGGACCTTTTCAGTCTCCCGGCAGGACAAATCATATCTTTCTTCCTGGCAGGCTTCTTCATCCCCATGGCTTCGCCGGAACTCTGGCAACGGGTCTATGCCATCAAGGACAAGAAGACTTTCAGGCGAAGCATCATATTTTCATCACTATTCTATATTATTGTGGGCTTCATCCTGCTCCTTATCGGACTGGTCATTCGCGCCGACATACCTGATATTGCAGCCGACACCTCACTGATTGTTGGATTCAGCAGACTGTTGCCGGTTGGATTGGCGGGTCTTTCGGTGGTGATTATCTATTCTTCCGTCTCCTCCTCGGCCGACACCTATATGTTTACTGCCTCGGCTTCGTTTACCCAGGATTTTCTGGAGAAAACAGGTTTAACAAAATCTGAGAATCTGAGAAAAACCATGAGATGGAGCATGGTTGCACTGATGATACTGGGTGTCGTCATGGCCCTGATACTGCGCGATATTGTGGATGCCACCTTCTTCTTTGTATCTCTCACCATGTCGCTGGGATTGCTGGTACTGGTCATATGGATCTATCCGAAGATCAACAAACTCAGCGTCTGGCTCTCCATTCTCTTCTGCCTGATCGGGGTAATTATACCTGCCATTGTCTTTGGAATATCTGAACAACTTGTGATATGGGCATTTGCAGCCTGTCTTTCAGGAGTAGTGATCGGTATGATTGTGGAGGGGATCAAAAAGCTCAGCGCAGGCTCAAAATCCAATTAATAATAAGGTAAAACAAAATGGGAGCAAACTTTTGGGTTTGCTCCCATTTCACTAATCAGTACCCATAGCCACCAATCAGTGCCGAGCTACAGTTATTATGGCCGGCCCAACCGAT
>JAOZQY010000254.1 GCA_029931975.1 Bacteroidales bacterium
CGTTTGAAAAAGGGGGGAAGCTTCATATATTCCTTGCGGGATTTGAAGCCATTGAGACCTTTCTCTTTGTGCCGGACAAGGTTACCAGGGGAAGGGTGCATATCAGGGACGCCAACGATATGAAGAGGGCCCTGATCCTTGTGCTGATTGCCATGGTACCAGCTCTGTTGTTCGGGATCTGGAACACCGGCTTCCACCATTTCCAGGCTCTGGGCATTGAAGCCGGGTTCTGGCAGATGGTCTGGTTTGGTTTCCTGAAGATACTGCCCATCATCATAGTTAGTTATGTGGTGGGTCTGGGAATTGAGATCGCCTTTGCACAGATGCGCCATGAAGAGGTGGCCGAGGGCTACTTCGTTTCCGGAATGCTGATTCCGCTGGTGATGCCTGCCGACGTACCGCTCTGGATGGTGGCTGTGGCCACAGTTTTTGCAGTGGTGATCGGGAAAGAGGTATTCGGGGGAACCGGAATGAATATTTTGAACCCTGCCCTGGTGGCCCGTGCCTTTCTCTTTTTCGCCTATCCCAGTTCCATGTCGGGCGACAAGGTATGGATTGCAGGTCTCACTGATGGCACAGGAGTTGTTGACGGCTTCTCGGGTTCCACCATCCTGGGACAGGCTGCACAGAATACCTCTACCTTTGTAAACGGACTGGGGGAAAGCTATACCTCCTGGGATATGTTTCTGGGGACCATCCCGGGTTCTATCGGGGAGACCTCTACGCTGGCGATCCTGATCGGGGCTGCGATCCTGATTCTTACGGGAGTAGCCAGCTGGAAGATCATCTTTTCGGCCATCGCCGGGGGTGCTGTCATGGGCCTTATCCTGAATCTTTTCGCTGTAAATGAGTTTATGGCACTCCCATTTTGGGAGCACCTGATGCTGGGAGGCTTTGCCTTTGGTGTTGTCTTTATGGCCACCGATCCGGTGACTGGTGCACAGACAGAAAAGGGTAAATGGATCTATGGCTTCCTTATTGGATTCCTGGCCATCCTGATCAGGGTGCTTAACCCGGCCTATCCGGAGGGTGTGATGATGGCTATCCTGCTGATGAATGTCTTCGCTCCGCTCATTGATCACTACATTGTTGAAGGCAATATCAAGAAGAGATTGAAAAGAGCTAAAGTAACTGCAAACTAATATTACAGAAACGAAGATGAGAAGTTTTAGCAATACATACATTTTTGTCTTTTCGCTGATCATGGTAACGATTGTGGCAGTGCTGCTTTCATTCGTTGCCACGCAGTTGAAGCCCATCCAGGAGATGAATGTCCAGATCGAAAAGAAACAGGACGTACTTCGCTCGGTGGGCCAGGCTGAAAATGCAGCTGAGGCAGAGGACAAGAACACCTACATCAACGAGGAGTTCGCCAGGTATATCACCGATTCCTATGTGATCGATTTCGCGGGAAACATGGTAGAAACCGACGCCTTTGAGGTGATGCTGAATCTCACTGTCGAGATACGTAAACCACGGGAGGAGCGAAATTATCCTGTTTTTGTCTATTCCGAAACCGACGGGTCAAAGAAATATGTGGTACCTGTGCGGGGCAAGGGACTATGGGGACCCATCTGGGGATATGTTGCTCTGGAGGAGGATCTGAATACCATCGCAGGTGCTGTCTTTGACCATAAGGGGGAAACCCCCGGACTGGGAGCAGAGATTAATACCGGATGGTTCCAGGAGCCTTTTACCGGGAAAACCATATTCAACGAGGCGGGTGAGTTTGTTTCCGTTGAGGTGGTCAAGGGCGGGGCCGATCCCTCCAACATTCACCAGGTGGATGCCATCTCCGGCGGTACCATTACCTCCAAGGCGCTGGAAGCGATGATCATCGATTGCATGACTGGCTATGTGGCCCATTTTAAAGAACTAGCAAATAACTAAGATATGAGTACTGAAAAGGAACCTTTATTTTCGCCCAAGAACATGAAGCTTCTGACCGATCCGCTTGGACAGAGCAACCCCATTACCGTACAGGTACTGGGAATCTGTTCGGCTCTGGCGGTGACAGTGAAACTGAAGCCTTCCATCGTGCTGGCTCTGTCGGTGATGGTGGTGATGGCGGTCTCCAATGTGGCGATCTCCCTGTTGAGAAAAATGGTGCCGCCACGGATCCGGATCATTGTTCAGCTGGTGGTAATCGCCACCATGGTGATCCTGGTGGACCAGGTACTGAAGGCCTATGCTTATGACGTGAGCAAGCAGCTTTCGGTATTCGTGGGATTGATTATTACCAACTGTATTATCATGGGCCGCCTTGAAGCCTTTGCCCTGGGTAACAAGCCCTGGGCCTCGCTGCTCGATGGACTGGGTAATGCTGCAGGTTACGGATTTATTCTGATCCTGGTGGCCTTTGTCAGGGAGTTATTTGGTTCCGGCACCCTGCTTGATATCCAGGTGATTCCACAGGCATTTTACGATGCCGGGTATGTAAATAACGGCATGATGATCCTTCCCCCCATGGCATTGGTGGTGGTAGGGATTATTATTTGGGTCCAGCGTTCGCGCCGTAAAGATTTAATAGAGGACTAAAACATAAGGTTTGAACAATAGAAATTAGCATCCATGGAAAATTTAGTCAACATATTTGTCAGGTCCATCTTCATCGATAACATGATCTTCGCCTACTTCCTGGGCATGTGTTCCTATCTGGCCGTTTCCAAAACGGTTAAGACCTCGACGGGACTGGGTATTGCTGTGATCTTTGTACTTGGATTTACTGTTCCCATTGATTTCCTTCTTGAGAAATTTATCCTGAAGGATGG
>JAOZQY010000096.1 GCA_029931975.1 Bacteroidales bacterium
ATTTTGAGGCAATCAAAACAGCAAGTAACACATGGCGGTCATCATTTGAAAAATCATTTTGATATTTTTGTGTTACTGCTTCATAGGATTGTGCAACAGCACCTCCCTGACCGTATTCTTCAGCTGTGATCAATTCCTTTATTAGTGGAGAATCACAAAGTGCTGTAGCAGAAATTGTCCATGGTTTATCATCAAGTCCTATAGAGTGCCTTTGCTCACGCTCAAAAGCATCAGCAACAAAAGTGATAGCAGAACGCTGTTGAAGGTAATCAGAGGAACGGCAAAGAAACCATGTGGCTAATGGGTGTAACGGCCAACATCCCTTAACAATAACTTGTTGAAACAAATCATCTTCTCTCCAGACACTCTGTTGGTTTGAAGAAGGAAACCATCTTTGAATATCCTTTAGATCGTTTTGCTGTTCAACTTTTGATTGTAACAAATATTTTGATATAAAATCGGTATCTTTTTTTTCGATCAGATGAGCAAAAAGTGTTTCCAAGTTGCTTGAAAGATAATATTTTTTGGCAGAATCATATCGGGTTATATAACGGTTAATAGCTGACTGACTATCCCTGGAGATACGAGATAAATACACCTTTAACTCATACTGATTCAGGCATAGCATGGAGCACTTGTCTGAATTATTTTGGACACCTTCATAAATTTGTTGCAATGCGGCATCTCCAGCAATGTGAGGCCGATCTGCAGCAAATTCCAAATAGCGGCCAAATTCATCAAACAGAATCAACATGCTTTGAAATGGCTTGTTCGGGCCACAGTATTGAGCACATAAAGTCTCAATAAGTTGTGAGGGTGATTCTTCACCAGTAGCACGCAAGGGAGTACCATTAACTTGCTCGTAAATTTTATTTACATGTTGGAATGCAAAATCATCATGATCAGATATTCTGGATAATATTTCATCTTTGAGAATATCCTCTCCAAAATATTGAACAAATTCATTTTGCCTGATATCAAAATTGCGCTCTACAAAATTGTAAGCATACTGGAAACGGGGCCAAAGATCATCAATTACAGATGTATCAAGCCCGCAAGATTTCAACCTACTTAATGCCTGTTTACTTAGCTCACTGGCAAGATCAAAATTTCCCATCCCGTTAATTGGTACAACTAAAATAGGTGAGGAAAACTCTTGTATCTGGAGGGCTATTTCAGCTCCAATAACAGGGTCGGCATGTTTTAAATTTGAAAAAATTTGCTGGCTAACATCACTTTCCGGATCAGAAAAAATGGTTGCCATGGTAAGAGCAAGGTGGGATTTACCGGTACCATAACCGGCAATTGCTAGGGAAATAGGATATTCTTGATTTGTTGTCCCTCTCAATGCTTCAACAAGACTTCTCGTAAAACTAACTGTATCCGTTAAACGATAGCTTTGGGATTCAACGATATCATCTGCTGCTACACCATGATATTCAGGGCCGTGAAATACGAAATTTGATGCTGCTTTATTGCGGCGGGAAATATCGTTTTCAAACCATCCAATCTGCACAGCTCCTTCAAAGAATAGATCACGTCGAAATTCTACTACTTCAGCAACAGTTGTCATATATTCCCCCTAAAATCTAAAACTTTTAAGCTAATTCATCGTATATAGCTGTCCAAAATTTTTTTGCATTTGTGAGACGGCTCAACACCCAAGGCTTCATTTGCTTATCAATTGTTATGGCGCCAGCATCCTGCAACATATCTAAAATTGTTTCGTTTTGACGTTGGTTCCACCCTCCTATCTTTTGCCAATGTACCGTAGATTCAAAATCTGTAGTAGTTACCTGACGATGATCGAAAAAATTTTCCTCCCACAAAGAGAGTAATAAGGCGCTATAACCATTTCGGAAACCAGATAAAAGAGGTGCTGGTGATCGTTTCAACAGATCTCCATTTTGGCGTGTTAAAGCATGGGCTATTTGAAAGGCAGCAGGTTCTTCGTAGGTTCTTATCAGCGGGCCTATAGGTGATTTATTGCGTTTGCCACAATTCCGTTCCAGAAACCCTGTCAGATCTTGTTCAGTAAATTCTAAACCAAGAACATCATATCCTTTATTAAAGCTAAGGTACCAAATCTCTGCTCCGCCAGTTTGGCGACAAAGATGTAAATGGGCAATCCATTGGGTAAGTTCTTCACTGAGATTACTGTCTTCAAGAAGTACCGCTCTACCAAAAGGGGTAAATTCAAAAGCTTTTTCTCCAGAGCCAGCTATTTTCTGAACTTTGATAAGTCCCATACCTGAGCAATAACTGATAATAGAGGGAACTTTACCAGAGGACTTTCCAACAGGGATGCCGGTTTGATCAGAAATCTTCTGATCAGTTCCAGTCTGACCCGTTGCTACGAAATGAAGTAATGAAGAGATATATTGCCTTTCAGGAATAAAAGTCTGATGAAAGTTTATAGGAAGACGTTTAGCTTTAGCCATTTATGAACTCTCTTTTAATTCGTTCACCCAAGGCTGTTATGCGTATAGGGAAAGCTTTTTCTTCTAATTTAGTTGTCTTTGGATTAAGCGATGGCCCGAGGGAATAACATTCACCTTTATTCAAGGCTACCAGCTTGTCTTTCCAAATATTCACATTCTCACTGGTCGCATTTGATAAAATTGTTGCATATTCTTTCAATTCAGTATCTGCTGGTCGAAAAAATAATTTATGCGATGCCATGAACAACCTACTCTGTGCCTCTTGGGATAAATTACTCAATGTTTGTGTCGCTAAAATTGCTGCTAAACCAAATTTCCGTCCTTCAGTAAGAAATTTTGCCAAAGGCGAATCAAGTCGATGATCCAAATTCTGAATTTCATCAAGAACCATGGGTAAAGGCTTCTCCTTGTTTCCCTGGTTATTAGCAAAATCATATAGGTCCCACAAAATGAATTCTGTTGCCATTTTGGCCAAGTCTCGTGACAAACCAGCAAGTTGCAAAATATTTACGTTTGATACTGGATCTGAGTAAATTTTTTGCCAGCTGTTTTCACTTTGACCTTGAAATAGATTGGCACGCCCTAAAGGAGTTAACTTGTTAGCCACGGTTGTTGCATTGGTATTATCTTCACTCTCTAGATCTTCCAATAGGGTTCCGAAGTCATATCCATCAGAATAGGTTTCTATTCCCTGCTCGATAACTTTATGTAACAGAGCCTTTTGTTGTTCTCCAAAAGAGCTGTATACAGACGTAAAAACACTGGTAATTCTACCGGCTACAGAATAAGCATCCTCAGTATCTATAAAATCCTCAATAACCGTCTGCTGACGGCGGAAAGGATTTATTGGCAAAGGTGTTTTTTTAACAATATGGCCTTTAGGTTGAACAACCTCTTTAAAGTCCTCTTCTAAATGATTTGCCAAGAAACCACTTGTATAATCAACAATAGCAGAATGCTGTCCTTGCTTAGCAAGCTCCATAATTATTGTCTGAATCGCGTATGTTTTACCAACTCCCGATTTTCCAAAAATTAAAAGGTGACGGTTTTCCAATTGGTCATTGCCGAACTCCCAGTACACTTTACGTTTAATAATACCTAATGTCTCTCCTAAAAAAATTCGTTTAGGAACTTTGGGAGTTGATATAATTGTATCATTATCTTTTTCTTCCCCAGCGAGGTCAGGTTCTGTTATTTTTCCAGTCTCTTGAATATTTTTTTTTAGGTCTTTATCAGAAACAGACTGTCTGTCTTCTTCTTTAAGTTCCGATTGCTTTTGAGTTACATTGCCATTATGCGATGGTGTTTCATCTTTATGCCAGTCTGATCTTGAATTTTCAGTATCGAAGTCAGCGAGATCATTTACTTCATCTTCGTTTGCTTCATTCTCAAAAATTTTCTGGGCAGGAAAACAGACATTGCCGCTTGAACACGGAATTTTGATATTATCCTCACCTTTACAGATAGGGACAATGATTTCAGTACCAGCACAAATAACATCAATTGAAAGCTGTTTATCTTGAAACAGAAAATCCCATTGATTAATCAATTCATAGGATGCCTTTCCACTATCTGTCCAAAAAGCCACCGCCATTGCCTGCCAACAAATCGTAAATTTCCCTTCACCAAGGAGCTCAAGAGCATGAGTAACAGTTGCTTGTTTTGAGGAAGGAACATGGCTTTTACTGGCAACCAATCGCTGAATTTGTGCCCACCAATACCGTTGATCAAATTTTTGTGGGGTTTCATCTTCTCGGGGATAAAACACAGCCATAAGTTGACGCAAACCACTCTCAAGCTGAACGTGAGCTTTATTCAAATGATCAGAGTTTTCCTGGGCAAGTTTGCACTCTATGATATGTGCATTAATTTTAACATGACCGTTTTCTTGCAGGTGTGCTACAATGCGTAGCAAATCAGGTCTCTCCGGGTCACTAGCTGTATCAAACCAATGCATAAAAGCGTCCAAAGAGATCAACTCGTCGCAGAGTAACATCCCATCTTTTACTGGTGCGGGTAATGTGATTCTCACGAGGGTAGAAGAAATCAAATCTCTGATGTTTTTTTCACCAGGACCGGTCGCTCGTACTAATGAGAGCCCTGAGAGTAGTCGGGATTTTGAGACTAAACAATGCGAAGTCGTTTCAAGGATATCAGAATCCCAAGGGCCGCAGATTCGGTTTAACTGATGTGCGACCTCCCTTTCTACATCAGCCAATGAAGAACGCTCTGTAGATAATGTATAATTGAGTTCTCCCCTAAAACCCAAACCGGATGAAAAGCCAATTATTTCTCTTGGAGAATAGCCTCTGTTATTTTCGTTTTTTGTTAATTTCTCATCAATGGCAGCGTCTAAACATACTACCCAGGTGGCACATTTATGAAGTTTCTCTACCAATTTATCCCAATAACCATAGTTGCCTTCACTGATTACGATGTATTCACGCCCAAGCGGATAATCATGATGTTTAAAATAAACACCTAGTTCAGAATGAAGTGTCGCAAGACGAAAACGCCGATTACTGATCACTTTGGCCCTCACATGTGCTCGACCCGGCTGATCTTCACTACATCGAGGTGTTTCAATAATTGGGAATTTTAGTGGATAGCCACGATCAACCTTAAAAGGAGCCGCCTGTTCTACATCATTCCCAGCATCACCAGCTGTTATAAAATTCATCAATATGGCCACATCAACGTCAAAATCAGCCCTGCTGATAAGCTTTAGATAATCGTCAATTGTATGTGAAATTCTGTGAGCGATAGATAAGCGACAGTTTTTATAATATTTAAATTTTGCTGTTTCCCGTGCCAATTCCCAACGTTTTTTCCATTCCTGAAGATGTCTGGCAGCTTCTTGTTGCTGATTGTCAGCAGTAAACAAAGTAAAAGAGAAATGGTAAGGTGGTTCTGTACCGGAGAATCGATTATTGCCGACTTGTTCTTTTAAGAAACTATTAATACCGGCAATAATCGGCTGGAAACTATCAGGATTAACCACAGCTAATGAGATACCATCTGCAGCATGTGGATAAACCATTACATACTCTTCTAAAAATCGTTTAATCACCCTGGATTCACGATTCTCACGAAACAAAACAGTATCGGTAATATCATCCTCATCATTTTCATCTGCACGCAATAACATTTTGGCAGATAGCGGTGCGGACGTTTGCGGTGTATCCCCAAGACAATGAATCAGGCCATGGGATCGAATAGTGGTATTCAGACGTTTACTTGCGTCAGAAATCAGTCCGAAAAGAGGGTAATTTATTTTTGCCAAATCACAGACATCATTCCACTGCTGTAAATTTACCTTTAATCCACTCATATCAGAAATAATTATATCGATTTTTGAGAGAAAGCCATGGACAAGAAATGTATCTCGATTGGTTACCATTTCAAGTAACGCAGGATGTATTCCTGTCAGCACAGCACTAGAAAGAAAACGCTCAAATGGAGAATTCAAATCTTTTTCTGAAATAATTGAAAAAGCTTTATACATTAAGGGAGCAAATTGATTGTCAGGCCCAACACCGTCAATTTTGACAAAAGACTTCAGAATTTTTTCATATTTACGTTTAAATTTACGCCATGACGTGGTGACAGCAACAAAAAAACCCTCCTCGTCCATGGCCTGAAGAAATAAACCGAATTCATGAGAAAGATCATTGATTAAGGGACGTAGCTGGTCAACCTCATTGAGGGAAGGTAAGTCGAGCAAATTATCCACCCTCAAACCATTTTGTCCAAGTTTGAGGATTCGGTTGGCCTCTTCCTCGTCAGAAGCAAGGAATAATTCATTATAAAAGGGGACAGTAAAAACTGGCAGACATGGTCCCGTTGTATGAAGCAGCTGCCGAACCCCTCGTACCATATTCCACAAATTTCTATTTGGTTGTGTTTCAGAAAGTTGCCATTGGAACAGCCGCTCTATATTACTCCCGGAATCTGTTTTAAAAATTATTTTAAATTGAAACCCGGGAATTCCTGCTCCTGAACGTTCTAAACGTAACTCGTCTAAATCGACAGGGAGTAGAGTACTGATGACCGGAATGTTTTTTTCATTACCATCTATATCAAGCTCAATTCTTAATTCTTTTTCTATGACGGCATCAAGCCCCCCTAAACATCCAAGCAGTAAATCCCTTCCGTCATTATCATAATCTAAGTCATGCCGAAATTTCCAACCTTGAATACGGATTTCTTGTAATACAGCCCCGGGGAGCAAACTATCCATAGTACAGTTTTTCTTGAAATCAACTACACAGTGCCAAAGTGCCGTTAACACTGTTTCTAAAGGTGGGGCATCTATTTTTGTTAATTTGGGCGTTCGTTTGCGACCTCTTGGTTTCTTTAAATTGAGAATTCTATCGCGAATAGGTGCAAAATCAGTTTGTAGCAAACGAGACCTGGCATCAGGATCGTTTTTTTGAATATAATTCTTCAGGCAGGATAGCAGATCAGCAACATCAGAAAATTCATCAGAAAAAGAGATATCCTCTTCGCCCTTTTGCAGCTTTTCAGTAAATTTGTCAATTTGCTTTATGACTTTGTTTCGACCTGCATTTTTAAGATAATTTTGATATGAAAAAAATGTTGCTGCATCCTGAACATATTTTGACCAATGATTTCGGTGTCGGTACGGAAGTTCTTTTAAAATAGGCAAATCCCAAAAATGAAGATTTTCGTACATATAAAAAAGAGCATCTTTACCGTCTTGAGCACCGCTTAAATCTAATTGTTTTAAGTAACTCACGACATGGAGCAGATCTCCGGCACCATTTTTATGCAACTGCTTTAAAAGTGAATCAATTTCGTCAAGATGTTCTTCGTCAGCATGGATGGCATAAGTTTCAAAAAGTTTGTTTATCCAAGGGATAAAGGAATGCTGCAGACCTTTTTCCCATATGGTTCTTGCATCAATTCGGAAAAAGTCATCCAAGCTTGCATTATCCCGGGCCTGGTCAATTCCAATTAATATGATGATTAGGTTGTCATACTCAGGAAAATCTTTTAATTTTAAATTCCTGTAATAGGTTAACTTGTCTTCTTTATCTATCCAGCCTTTTTCTTCTAACCGTGTAATAGTAGTGATGTCTTTTGCGGATGCATTTTGCTGCCAATGCTCCCATAGGCCATAACCGACTTTACAAATGAATTTCACCTTTTCAGGCCTATCCAACAAAAACGCCTCAAATAATTTTCCTGTTTTGTCTACAAGATCAACTGGATATGAAGAGAGAACAGCTCGAAATTCATTGCTTCCTGCTTCACCGGAAAGACATGACCGGGTATTTTTGGTGAGATAATCTGTTAATGTTTGAGCATAAAGTTCCATGTTTAAGATCCTGTCTAGTTATTACCTTCAGGCTTGAAGAATGGATTATGTACCTGGGAAACCGCATCAGAGAGTGGAATTAAAAAACCAGCAGCCAATAGATTCTGTTCTATCCAGTTTTCACCGGTGTTCGATACTTTTAAATTTTGTCTCGGGTGCGTCCATTGCACTGCTTTTTCCAGTGATTTACCACTTATTGCAATGCCATAATGACAATAGAGGCGCTCTTCAAAACTTTGTAAGGTTCTTTTTTCACCGGGCGGAATCAATGCCAGCACAAAATAGCGTAAAATCGTATCTGAAATAACCATTCGCGCCCCAGGGCCAGTTCTCGGTATAATAAAACCAATTCGTTTTGATAGTTGAACAAACAATTCATGTCCCTGCTCGTCGGCCTTTTTTTCGTAATTTGTCCGCCCTGCATTTGCAGGTGGAATAATATCAGGGTGTCGTAACGCACTATGTATTATTTCCTGCATTCGGACTAAGTTTTTCTTTGCGGTCTCGCGCATAGCGGGATCATCCAGTTTTTCAGTTGTTACAATCCATGAAAAGCCATTTGCCCCCCCTAATTCAAATAATGTATCTGTCAAAAAATCACTATATCTGCAGGCTTGGGCACAAAGGCTGCGAAGAACCTGAAAAACACAACAAAGGGTAAGCATCTCGACTTTTTCCAATGGATCTATCACGCAGCGACAAATATTCGCGAATTCATGGGCAAAAAGATATGCTTCTTTCCAACTCTCCTCAGGGCACCAACCACATTGAGCGGGTTGCCGTTGAATAAGATCTTGAGTTTTTTTATCTGCACTTTCAACCCATCTGCACAATTCATCAATTGCAGTAGTCTGTTGGAAAAAGGAGTCTAAACCAATATTGATAGCCTTAATTGATTTTTTTGCATCACCGGGATCAAATCCATGTTTCTGCTCAAACATTTGTAAATCTGAAGTTTTAAAAAAACGCATGAGATTACAAAGCTGCAAATACAAAACTTCACCACCACGGGCTAAGAAATCATGCTGAGTAAAGGTGAAAAGACCCTGGGCTACAGCGTCCTCCCAGGTAATGTCAGGGTTTTTGTTTCCTTGTACGCGTTTCCAAATCGTTTCACCGGCAATTAAACGTTGGCTCACGGGAAGATACACCTGCGTGCACCAGGTGCGGTTAGCGGCAACGCCTACAAAACCGCAGAGTAATTGTTCCAATATTTCTAACACTTCATCTTCCGAAAGGGTATGGTCTGTATCAATGCGATCTTTTAAATTTGCCAGCATCTGTTTGAAATGTTTTTTATGGCATTCATGGCGGGTTTCAAGTTTCGAGGAGCCAAGAAAGGAAAAAAGCTTCAAGCCAAGCTTTGGTTCAGGAACATATTTCAGTGGGGTGTTTGCAGGCCATTGTTCAAGAATCTCTCTATCCGGAAACCTTTTATCCCAGCTGGCATCCGGATTATTAATATGTTTTGGTGAAAGAAAAACCAGCAAGAATTCCACAAGGTATTCTATTTCTGTTTGGTCTTTATAAAATCGTCTTCCAAAAATTTGAATAGCAGGATTGTCATCTACTATTCTCTGATGATGTAACTCTGGAAAGCGGGGTACTGTTGTCATGATGTCACCTGTAATTGTTTCTCATGTATATCTAAGGATCTGGTTTTGAGCTTCCCATCCCTTTCCATTTCCAACAACACCAGCTGTTCAGTCTTATAGCCGGAATATTCCAATAACTGTGTTTTAAATCGTTCCAAACGATCCCTATATCCTGCCTGTAATCGTTGCCCGACCTCACCCATATCCCGCATAAGGACAAAATCGAGAAAGGGAAGATCTAAAGGCAATTCATATTTTGACATTTTTTCCTGGAGGATAAGAATATGCCTTTTCGGCTCAAACTGTTGATTGAGCTGCCGCCAATGAAGACGAAAGCTTACCAGAGGGATCTGCGCCAACAGTAATTGGACGCTTTGTCGATACCCGCTATCCCGTCGTCTTAGGGTAATATAAAGACTGTTTGCCTGGTGATTATCACTTAGTTGAAAACCGGTATATTCTTCCTGAAGAACATGAAGTATTTTACGCAATAATTGTTTTTGACGCATTGATTCAGGCCCGGTTGTATTTTGCCATTTTTCCGTTTCCACCAACATCTGTGAAGCAAGAAAATGTGGAATAAAACCTGATAAAGGTGGTGGAAAATCACCAAAAATATAATAAAGCCGACGAAGAGCCTGCCTGAATTGACGCACTTCTAAATCGGTGGAATTTTCCTTTTTCCCATCTATTTTTTTCTTGAGAGGATCAATTATTCGGGCCATATTTTCCGGTATAGTCGGCAGTTGCTGGCTTTCCTGGTTCCATAAAATACGATCTAAGGCGGGAAAGGGTTTGGAACCCATTTCAAGCTCGCGAATATGTTGTATTGCCGCCATACGATTTGCCTGTGCGTCTATCCCTTTACTGGTGTAACCAAAAAAACGATTACTGAAAAAATTCTCCATTTGTGCCGGAACCATCGGAGAAACGGCACGGCCTGACCGAGCGGGAAACGGATGTG
>JAOZQY010000255.1 GCA_029931975.1 Bacteroidales bacterium
GGTTCATATTTAATTATTGAGAAGTGATGGAATTAGATGTAATGAATATATCCGGGAAGAGCACCGGAAAAAAGATTAAACTGGACAAGGAGATCTTTGGGATTGAGCCCAACGATCATGCCATCTATCTTGATGTGAAGCAGATTATGGGCAATAAGCGTCAGGGTACTCACAAAGCCAAAGAGCGTAGTGAGATCAGGGGGAGTCGCAAGAAGATCAAGCGTCAGAAGGGAACAGGTACCGCACGTTTTGGTGATATCAAGAACCCCTTATTCAGAGGAGGTGGACGCGTTTTTGGTCCCAGGCCCAGATCTTATGGTGGCAAGCTGAACCGCAAGGTGAAGGATCTGGCCCGCAAATCTGCCCTTACTTACAAGGTGCAAAACAAGCAATTGATGGTTGTGGAAGACTTCAGCATGGAGGCTCCGAAAACCAGCGAGTTCGCGAACATTCAGAAAAACCTGAAGCTGAACGACAAAAAGTCGCTTTTAGTCATAAGCGATACAAATAAAAATGTATATTTGTCGTCGCGAAATTTACAGAATTCTAAAGTGTTAACCCTCTCAGAATTAAATACATACGAAATCATGAGTGCTTCAGCACTCTGTTTCGTCGAGAGTTCACTTGACCTTCTACAGAAGAATGCTTAAACGTAAGGAATCCAGAATATCATGAATATTTTAATTAAGCCAATAGTAACCGAGAAGATGACCGCCCAGGGAGAGGACTTCAACAGGTATGGTTTCGTGGTGGCTAAGGACGCCAACAAGCTGCAGATCAAGCAGGCAGTGGAAGAACTTTACGATGTGAAGGTGGCGGATGTGAATACCATGAGGTATGCCGGTAAACGCAAGCAGCGTCATACCAAGAGTGGCATTTCTGTTGGGCAAACTTCTTCCTATAAAAAGGCAGTGGTTACACTGGCCGAAGGTGAAGTAATTGATTTTTACAGCAACATTTAAGAAAAGATGGCAATTAAAAAGTATAAACCCACAACTCCGGGTCAGCGTTTTAAGGAGATCTCTTCCTATGACGAACTAACTCCGGGAGTAAGGCCTGAGAAATCATTGCTCAAGCCCATCAAGAAAAGCGGTGGTCGTAACAATACCGGTAAAATGACCATGCGTTATATGGGCGGTGGTCACAAGAAAAGGTATCGTCTCATCGACTTTAAACGGGACAAGGATAATATGGATGCAAAAGTGAAGAGCATCGAGTATGATCCTAACCGCTCAGCTCGTATTGCACTGCTTGTATATGCCGACGGTGAAAAGCGTTACATCATTGCTCCTGAGAAACTGGAAGTGGGACAGATTATTGTATCGGGCGAAAATGTTGCTCCGGAACTGGGTAACACCCTTCCTCTGGCCAACATTCCCCTGGGAACAGATGTACACAATATTGAGCTGAAGCCTGGAAAAGGTGGTATGCTTGCACGAAGTGCCGGTGCATATGGAACTCTCACATCGAGGGATGGAAAGTACGCAATCATCAAACTTCCTTCCGGGGAATCGAGAATGGTACTGACCACATGCCGTGCGACCATCGGAGTTACCTCCAATGGCGATCATGCACTGGAGAAGAGTGGTAAAGCAGGTCGTTCACGCTGGAAAGGACGTCGTCCCCGTGTACGTGGTGTAGTTATGAACCCGGTCGATCACCCAATGGGTGGTGGAGAAGGCCGTGCCTCGGGTGGACACCCAAGGTCAAGGAACGGGATGCCCGCCAAAGGTTACAAGACCCGTGCAAAGAAAAAATATTCCGATAGGTACATTGTTGAAAAGAGAAAATCAAAAAAATAAATAAAGCATGAGCCGTTCACTGAAAAAAGGACCATTTATAGATTTCAAGCTGGAGAAGCGCGTTCTGGATATGAACGATTCCGGAAAGAAGTCAGTGATCAAAACCTGGTCGAGAAGGTCTGTGATCTCTCCCGATTTTGTGGGCCACACAATAGCCGTTCATAATGGCAATAAATTTATTCCGGTATATGTTACTGAGAACATGGTGGGACACAAATTAGGTGAATTTGCACCTACCCGTATGTTCAGGGGTCACGGTGGAAAGCAGCGATAATATTATAATCCTTTAGAAATGGGTGCAAGAAAAAGAAATAGAGCGAATCAAATGAAAGAGGAAAAGCAGAACAAGTACTATGCAGTACTTCGTAACTGCCCTACTTCTCCGCGGAAGATGCGGCTGGTAACAGATATGATCAAGGGTGTTGAGGTTAACAAGGCACTGGATATGCTGAAATTCAGCTCCAAGGAAGCGTCGCGTAAAGTTGAAAAGCTTCTGCTCTCGGCCATCGCCAACTGGCAGGTAAAGAATGAAGGAGTCAAGATCGAAGATAGCAACCTGGTTGTAACAGAGGCTTATGTGGATGTATCCAAGACCCTGAAAAGGATTCAACCTGCTCCTCAGGGAAGGGCTCACAGGATTAAGAAGCGTTCAAATCACGTGACCATTGTAATCGATAGCCTGAATGCGGTCGCAGAACAAGAAGTTGTACAAGAACAAGAAAATCAAGCATAGATGGGACAAAAAGTAAATCCGATTGGTAATCGCCTGGGAATCATCAAAGGATGGGATTCCAACTGGTACGGTGGAAAAGACTACTCTGCCAAGCTTGTTGAGGACAATAAAATCAGGGAATACCTGAATGCCCGTCTGGCCAAAGCCAGCATTTCCAAGATTATCATTGAGCGTACGCTGAAGCTTATCACCGTTAC
>JAOZQY010000097.1 GCA_029931975.1 Bacteroidales bacterium
TGGCGATATCATGCAATCTGCCTTTGGTCCTGATGCAACAGAAGAGAGTAAGAAAACCTTTCCGAAACGATGGCAAGAGATGGTGAAAACTGTTTTCGATAATGCTGACTTGGTTATTGAGATAAACTAAAGCGCTTTTAAATCTGCAGATGCGGATTTATACAAAAAGGTTGATGAAACCCACGAGAAACAATCTTCGACCTTTCAAATACCTGTTTATAAGTTTGAATGCAAGATATCGGTTTCGGAAAGAGGTACTATGATTAGGTTTGGATGGTTGATGGGGAATGTTTTCGTAACATTTCTTTAGTAGAGGTCGTATCTGCTATAATACTATATCCCCACCAATCATGAAAAAAACAACATTAATTTACGTAGCCGTTGCATTAATGATTTCAACAAATCTTTTTGCACAAAGAACAACTGATATTGAAGGAGGAAAAGACTACCCTACTATATCACGTTTTGAAGGAGCTGTAATCGAATTTTATAAAGAAACAAAATGGGGTAGTTATAAACTACCTGTAAGTGATCAGGGAACTATCGATTGGGGTAATCCCAGGGTTCTTGAAGGCAAAGTGACTCGTATTCAATATACCGTGTCTAACGATAATAATTCTGAATTTGTACTACATAATTACAAAGCAGCATTTAAAAAATCAGGTTATGAAATTTTAATTGCTCTTGCCAATGAAGAACTTGGTGTTAGTGACCGGCCTCATCAATGGACAGAAATGTATTATGTAGCTGGCGGTTATTACAATGGAATAGGCAATGCTAAATTTGGTCTTAATTTTCAATGGCCTAGCTGGAACAATAATCAATGTTTTATAGCTGCAAAAGGTCATGAAAATGATAAAGATATTTATGCCATTATTTATGCCATTGTAGATGCCAACTATACGCTCATTACTCAAGATGTAATTGAAGTGGAAGCGGTAGAGACTGGATCAGTTACTGCTCAAAGCCTTGATAAAGGATTGACTTCCGATGGTCATATTGCTTTAGATGGAGTTTTTTTTAATACTGGAGAATCAACTATAAAACCTGAATCAGCTGATGCATTAAAAAATATTGCTGAGTATTTGGATACTCATACTGAAAAAAACATCTTGATTGTTGGACATACTGATAACGTTGGTGATTTTAATGCAAATCTGAAGTTATCAAAAGACAGGGCAGAAGCTGTAATAAATGAATTAGTAACAAAATACTCTATAAAGGCAGAACAGTTAAAAGCATATGGAAATGGATCCACTGCCCCTGTTGCCAGCAATTCAACCGATGAGGGCAAAGCAAAAAACAGAAGAGTTGAAATAGTAGAACAATAAATACTTATGAAAAAGATAATAATTTACACTTTTGCGCTTCTATTTATATTGTTGTCTTGTGAAAAAGAAGAAGGCAATCCAAACCCAAAAAAATTTACTGCATCAAAAGGATTTTCAGTCGCAACAGTTTACATTGATTTTGAAAAAGATCCTAATGTGGGAAGTGTCGTAGTTGAACGCAGGGAAAAAGGCAGACAGGACTGGCAAGTTATAACTGGCACAGGAGAGCCCTTTTTTGACAGGCATGGATATGGTAATGAAGGCATGCCCCCGGGTTTAATATTCGAATATCGAATTCGTAATGACTGGCCGGATGATGCAGAATACTCTGCAATTGAAGAAGGTTATGCCTATGATATCATTCCCGTTACAGAAATTGAAATAACAGTTGCTAACACTTCTAATTCACTAAAATGGAACGAAGGAAATAATGAAAGCTTTTTAAATGATGTTAAAATCCATTTTGATGTCTACAGAAGCGAGGACTCGCTCGGAACATATCAAAAAATTGCTGAAGTTGATCATGACAGGTCTTTCAATGATGATTTTTATTCTTTGCCCGAATTGCAGGGAAAAACGTTTTTTTATCGCATTGACACATGGTTTGAGCCCTATTATTCAATCTCGACAGGAATAATTGCAGGAGCACACAGCCAAAACAATGATAACCCATTAATAGACTATACAATTACGGATTTAGGGCAAGCAGCTTCATCATCCCCCGGTTTTATGCATAGTTTGGAAACAAAAGAAATTGATAATACTATTTATTTTGGGGCAATTATAGATGCGGGAGCAAACTCAATAGGGAAACCGGCTTTATATAAACTAAACGGAAGTTCGTGGCAAGCCCAATGGCCTACCATAGCTGATGTTGGTTTTACAAGAACAAGCTTTGCTGTCAATTCAGATAAATCGTATATGGCTGGGATTAGTGATTCTTTATGTGTCTATGAATGGAATGGTTCTGTTTGGTCTTCAAACCTTAGCCCTGACAATCTCGGTGCAACAAATAATCCGGGATGGGTTTCAATAGAGGTGTTTAATAACGAATTGTATATGGCTATAGAACAAGCACCTGATTATGATTTACAGGTCTTGAAATGGGATGGAATATCAGCCTGGGATACGATTGGAGGTGATGTTAATGGAAAAATTGCAACAGGTAGCATTTTTGAATCTAAAATTGAAAATATTGATGGGACACTTTATCTACATTATCTACAAGATGATGTATTAAATATAAAACACCTTGATGGAACAAGTTGGACTACTGACCTGGAGTGGACACAAGACAACCTTACTAACATACAATTAGACAAGAATGGTTCTGAGCTATACTTTAGCTCGAATACTCTTTCTATAAACTTCGATGGTGGTGTGTACCGTGTTACAGGCACATCATCAGTAGAAAACATAATACCTAATGATGCTGAATGGTTCGAGCTTGGTGTATTCTCATTCACAATTGACTCTGAAGGTAGCCTGATTGTTTCAAGCATGAAAGCTGAATCCGCAGTAGTGCATTATCCTTATATCAATGTCTTTGATGGCACTGAATGGAAAACAATCTCAGATGATTTTTCAGGAGGAACCGATCCTACAGGTTTAGAATCATTAGGTACTGATATTTATTATATTTATGGTGATGCAGCAAGCCAGGGTCAATGGGTTGATCCTACAATATTGAAATCAAAAAAGTACACTAAATAAGAACTTTCCCTTTCAATTAGTCCTGCAGGATTTACCACCCTAATAGGTAAATAACGTACATGGCACACATTGGGAAGCCCCGTAGACACTATATCTAACGGGGGCTTTGTAGAAAAAACGAAGCCCCCTCAGATTTATCATCTTCAGGGGCTTTCGCGGTTTGGCGGTGGTGCCACCAGGAATTGAACCAGGGACACCAGGATTTTCAGTCCTGTGCTCTACCAACTGAGCTATGGCACCGATGCTATAAAAGCGAGGCAAATTTAATAATAATTTTTTAGTTTTTATACTTTTGTGTCTGAAATGGCGACAGACCTGAATACATACCAGTTAAAGAATGGTATCAGACTCATTCACAGATTAAACCTGTCGAAGGTGGCACACTTTGGATTGATTGTCCAAACGGGTACACGAGACGAAAACCCTGATGAGCACGGCATGGCCCATTTTATGGAACACATGTTCTTTAAAGGCACAGCCAAACGCTCCCCCTACCAGATCATCTCCAGGCTTGAAGATGTGGGCGGAGAAATAAACGCCTACACCACCAAAGAGGAGACGGCTATTTATGCTTCCTTTCTAAAGCAGGACTACCGCAGGGCAATGGAGCTGATCCAGGATATCTTTCTCCATTCCAGCTTTCCGGAGAAGGAAAGGGAAAAGGAGGCCGAAGTAATCCTCAGTGAGATCCAGGGATACGACGATTCCCCTTCTGAACTTATTTTTGACCGGGCCGAGGAACTGCTCTATCCCGATCACTCCATTGGAAGGAATATACTGGGAACCGAGGAATCCCTGGGTAAGTTCCGGAACGGAACAATGGTGAAATTCCAGGATGAAAACTATGCTACCGACGAAATAGCACTCTCCATGGCCGGTAACATTTCCTTTAAGAAATTTAGTCAGGCTGCAGAAAGGTATTTTGGCGATATTCCCCAAAAATCAAGGTCAAGGAAACGTATTGTACCCCGAACCGTTTCTTCACTTAAGATCGTTGAAAAAAGGAATGCCTTCCAAAAACATTGTATGATCATTGGTCCCGCATATGCACTGCCCGACCAAAAGAGACTGCAACTTTACCTTCTGAACAACATCCTGGGCGGACCAGGAATGAACTCAAGACTCAATATGGCATTACGTGAGCGTCGCGGTTACTCCTACAGCGCTGAATCGCATTATGCACCCTATACCGACACCGGGGCCATGATGGTCTATTTTAGCTGCGACACCGATAAATTCAGCATGTCTATGCAAGTTGTCCGGGAAGAAATCCGGAAGTTGCGTACCGGCTTGATTACCGAAAAAAGGTTAAGTCATGCGCGAAAACAGCTTATGGGCCAGCTGGCCATATCCCATGAAAATAACGAACACCTTATGCTTACTTCCGGTAAAAGCTACCTGGTATTTAACCGGGTGGACAGCCTCGAAACCATCCGAAAGAAGCTGGAAGATATTAGTTCTGCCAAACTCAGGGATACGGCCAACGAGGTTCTGAATCTCCAGAAAATGAACACCCTTATCTTTGAATAATGGAGCTATTTACTGATGCCGAATCTCTGGATTATTACCTGGAGGAACATTCTCAAGCCGAAGATCCCGTCCTGAAAGAACTGGCCAGACACACCTACCTGAAAGAGGTTCATCCCAGGATGCTAACTGGTCATATCATGGGAAGTTTTCTCACCATGTTTTCAAAGCTTTTGGCTCCGGAACGGATCCTGGAGATCGGAACCTATACCGGATATTCAGCTATCTGCCTGGCCCGGGGTCTTCAAAAAGAGGGGAAACTGATCACCATTGAGATCAATGATGAGTTGCGGGGAACAGCCAAAAAATTTTTCCGCAAAGCGGGTCTGGAGGACCAGATAGAACTAATCAACGGAGATGCGCTGGATATGATTCCTGCTTTAAAGGGCTCTTTTGACCTGGTCTTTATAGATGCCCACAAGGATAACTATCTCAACTACTATAATCTTGTAATTGACCGGGTGTCTTCCGGTGGATATATCCTTGCCGACAATGTACTTTGGGGGGGGAAAGTACTTGATAATAAGCTTCCGGATCAAACTACTCAAATCATTGATCAGTTTAACAAGATGATTACCTCAGATATGCGTGTTGACAACCTTTTACTGCCCTTAAGGGATGGTATAATGGTTGTGAAAAAAAGATGATTGTTTAATAAAATTTGCTTTAATAATAAACAAAATCTTCCTTCTTTTTGTTAATTGCCTGGACTTGTGAAGAAGGTCTCACCAAATGGCAGTATATTCAATTAAAGAACTGGAAAAATTATCAGGTATTAAGGCCCACACTCTCCGGATATGGGAAAAACGCTACAATCTGATAGATCCTCACCGTACCAATACCAACATCAGGTATTATACCGACAATGACCTGAAGAAGATTCTGAATGTGTCCGTGCTGTATCGGCATGGGATCAAAATCTCCAGCATTGCCAGATTAAACGATCTGGAACTCAGAGAGGAAATAATCAGAGTTTCCACCTCTTCCGATTCAAGTGATAGCGTTATTAATTCCATGGTGCTTTCCATGATTGATCTGGATGAATATAAGTTGGGAGCAATGATCGATAAATCGATCTATAAAATTGGACTGAAATCCACTGTAACCAAGGTTCTCTACCCCTTTTTGGAAAAAGTTGGAATCCTGTGGCAATCCGGCGATATCTATCCGGCACAGGAACATTTTGTCACTTTCCTGATCAGACAAAAAATAATTACTGCCACCGATCAGATATCCAACACCTTTAATCCGGATGGAAAGAAATTCCTCTTGTTCCTGCCCGAAGGAGAATGGCATGAAATCGCCCTTCTTTTTGCCCAATATCTAATTGTCAAGGCCAATCACGAGGTTATTTATCTGGGACAATCTGTTCCATATTCTGATGTCCTTGCCATTGGAGCTTCAAAAAAGTTAGACTATCTCCTTCTTTCCTGCTCAAATTCGAAACCGGGGTTTGAAATAGACCTCTATCTTAATGAGTTGGGAGTGGCTTTTCCAGATAAGAAGGTTCTTTATTTCTCAAGCTTCAAAAGAGAATTACCCGGGGAAAGTTCTCAGAATCATATTTATCTTCATCTAATAAGCGATCTGACCGACTTCATACAGAGTATTTCATAAGATCCTTTCTTACTGTTGATTTCCGAAACTTCATTGTTATGTTGAATAAAATAGATGATCCGATCATTAAATATTCAGAATTTCGTAATTTAGAATAGCAGTAATAAAACACTTCCTACTCCTCTATTTTTCAAGCTTTCCAAGAATATTCTTATTTGGAATTAAATGTATTTCAGCGTGTTGTCAAATTCATACGTTTGGCCGATGTTTAATTTCTGTGTATTTTTGTTAAACAAGTGAGCGCGAAGACAACCTTAAGCACCTGGTATCATGACAACAATGGAATTTAACACCCGACTGATAAATATGGAAGAAAGGCTGGAAAGATTTGCCATGAGTCTCACAGCCAACAGAGAAGCAGCAAAGGATCTTGTTCAGGAAACCTACCTGAAAGCACTTTCCTCCAAGGATAAGTTTATTGAGTTTACGAATTTTGAAGCGTGGGCCTATACCATTCTGAAGAATACTTTCATCAATAATTACAGGAAAGCGGTCAGGCAAAAAACCATCGTAGATACAACCAAGGATCTCTATTACCTTAATAATGCACGTGAATCAAACTTTGTTAAACCTGATTCAAGCATGCATCACAAAGAGATCAATAAACACATCAACAAACTTCAGGATGAATTAAAGGTGCCCTTCCTGATGCATACCCAGGGTTTCAAGTACAAAGAAATTGCCGAGGAGCTTGATCTGAAAATAGGTACAGTGAAAAGCCGTATCTTCTTCACCCGGAAAAAATTAATGGAATCCCTGGAAGATTACCAATAGACAAATAATTTTTTAACTATGGAATTGTGCATCCACGACTGCAAAGGCGGCCATATCCACAATTTCCCGTACCTCACTCTCCATCTGTAGAATATGAATAGGTTTCCCGACTCCAAGTAGAATAGGACCCGTAACCTCTCCTCCACCGATCTCTTGCATCATTTTGTAGGCAATATTTCCCGAACTTAAATTGGGGAAAACAATGGTATTCACCTTCTTATCGCCCAATTTGCTGAAGGGAAACTTTTGCTTCCTCAGCTCAGTATTCAAAGCATAATTCATCTGCATTTCCCCATCAACAATGAGTTCAGGATGTTCACTGTGAAGAATCTCCACAGCCTCCCGGGAACGAATGGCGCTGGCTCCATGGATGGCCCCAAAGTTTGAATAGGAGACCAGTGCGATCACAGGCTCAATATTAAAGTGCCTTACCTGCTCTGCCACCATGACTGTAGTGTCCACCAGTGTACGGGGACCCGGTTGCACATTTACAGTAGTATCTGCAAAAAAGTAGGGTCCCTTTTTGGTATGGACAATATACATGCCAGCAATATGGTTCTGCGGATTGTTGGTGCCTGCTATTTGGATAGCGGGCCTGATCACGTCGGCATATTTACTGGAGAATCCGGACAGAAAAGCATCCGCATCACCCTCGGTTACCATCATCATTCCAAACTGGTTGGCCAGGCGCATTTGCTTCAGGGCATCCTGATAGGTCATCCCTTTACGCTGACGGGTTCTATAGAGCGTCTTTGCATATTTCTCCCTGATCGATTTCATTGCAGGATCCGTTTGATCAATGATTTCAACCCCGTTCAAATCCAGATGATAATCTGAAATCATCTGCTCAATCAGCTTCTTATCTCCTAACAACACGGGATTTGCAATCTTATCCTGGATAATGGTTTGAACCGCTTTCAGCATCTTAAAACTGGCCGCCTCACTAAAGACCAGTCTCTTGGGATTTTGCTGGGCCTTCATTCTCACTTCATAAATCAATCGGTTTTCAATTCCCATACGTTCCTTCAATCCCTCTTTATATACCTCCCAGTCATCAATTGATATCTTGGCTACCCCGGTCTCCATTGCTGCTTTTGCAACAGCTGGTGCCACATGGTAGATTAACCTGGGATCAAGGGGTTTGGGAATGATATAATCCCTGCCAAAATGGAGATTTTCCACTTTATAAGCCTTATTGACCGCCTCGGGTACATCTGATCTAGTAAGTGAGGCCAGCGCATTTACTGCTGCAATCTTCATCTCCTCATTAATACCTGAGGCCCTGACATCAAGGGCCCCCCTGAAAATAAACGGAAACCCCAGAACATTGTTGATCTGGTTGGGATAGTCGGATCGCCCGGTGGCGAAAATCAAATCCTCCCTGGCAGCAATGGCTTTTTCATAGGCTATTTCAGGATTGGGATTGGCCATGGCAAATACAATGGGGTCTCGCTCCATCGTCTTCAGCATATCCGCAGTAAGGACATCTGCCACAGAGAGACCCAGGAAAACATCCGCCCCTTTCATAGCGTCTTCCAAAGTATTTGCTTCGCAATCCTGAACAAACTCCTTTTTATACTTATTCAATCCTTCTCTCCGGGTATTTAAGACACCTCTTGAATCGAGCATCATCAGATTTTCACGCTTCACCCCAAGTAAAATATAGAGCTTGGCGCACGATATGGCCGCTGCACCCGCGCCATTAACCACTACTTTAATTTTATCAATTTTTTTATTCACCAGCTCCAGCGCATTAAGCAGTCCGGCTGCAGAAATAATAGCTGTTCCATGCTGGTCATCGTGAAATACCGGGATATCCAGCTCCTCTTTCAGGCGTTTTTCAATTTCAAAACACTCTGGCGCCTTTATATCCTCCAGGTTGATCCCCCCGAATGTGGGTGAAATCGCTTTGGCCACCTCAATAAATTCTTCCACATTTGTGCGGTCAATCTCAATATCAAACACATCCACATCGGCAAAAATTTTAAACAGCAAGCCTTTCCCCTCCATAACAGGCTTACCCTCCAGGGCACCAATATCACCAAGGCCCAATACAGCCGTACCATTGGACATTACTGCAACCAGGTTTCCTTTTGCAGTATACTTATATGCATCCTCCTGATTATCCTGAATAGCTAAACATGGATCCGCTACTCCCGGAGTATAGGCCAGAGCCAGGTCTCTTTGGGTCGAATGTGCTTTAGTTGGGATAACTTCGATCTTACCCGGTCTTCCACTACTATGATAGTTCAGGGCATCTTCGCGTGTAATTTTTGACATAACTGATAGATTTAAATATGCAGGTATAAAAGTACAAACAGAGTAAGCTCATTGTAACATAAAATGACCAACAATATCATGTTATTGAACAGAACACCCTCAAGTAAGAGAGATTGAACCTAGCGAATGAAGAAGCCTTCTTTCAGGGGATCTTCCGGATCGAACCAATAACTGTTTTTACCAGTAAAGGATGCTGTTCCGCTTACTTTAGGAATCACTGCCTTATGCGGGCCAAAGGTTGTTAATGCCGCAAGCTCCACCTTCATAGTGGTCCCCAGAATGCTCTCAATCTCTATAAGCTCTCCAAGTTTCAGCTCCCCCCTGGCATGATGCAGTGCTGCCCGTGCACTAACTCCGGAGCCCCTTGCCGAGCGATCAAGCTCCCCGTTGGCGAAAACACAAACGTTTCTGCTATGGTTGGATGGATTCTTTGCTCTTCCTGTAAAGATTGTTCCATAGAGAAAGCTGAGATCTTGTTCAAATGGGTGGCTGATTTTCTGTTTGATCATCACACTCCTCTTAATTTGCATATGATCCAGATGATCTCTGAAGTAAAGCCGTTTTTCCAGAATACTCCCTCCTTTTATCTCAGGATAACCATCTGCCAATATCCTTAAAGGTTCTCCGCCTGTATGCATATCGATGGTAGAAATCCTGGTCCAAGAGACAGGAGGTTTCCAGTTAAGTTCTTTTAGTTTCCTATACATACTGTTCTTGTTTTCAGGATAGACTTTCATACACAAGCTTTGCTCCGTACAGATCAAAGGCAGTCATGCCCACCGATTTGAAAAAATTTGATCCGGAAATTCTCTCATTTCTGGTTTATAGGAACCAATTCCAATAATTGTTTTTCCCTTCCACCAATCACCCCGATCAGGAACAACCGGATGATGCGACCCGGTGGCTGTAATAATAATTTCTGAGGCAAAGCGCATCATCACCTTCCTGGAATGATCTATGATTCTTACACTTTTAATGGATTCTTTTTTTAACAGGTTTTTAGGAAAAACAGAAACCAGTTTAGT
>JAOZQY010000256.1 GCA_029931975.1 Bacteroidales bacterium
CCCATATATGGTATATAATTATTTTTTAGTTTTGAAATTTTTATTCCACTATATGAGCCTCAATCGTTGTTACAAGCCAATCTTGCACTGTAATTTTTATAATATATAGAGTAGAAAATTTGAATTTGGTAGAATATTATCAGAGTTTAAGGACGTCCAAGGCTGGATATAAAAACCACTTTTTAAGGGGAAAAATCCTGTGGACTATCCCTGTAAGTCCTTGCTTCATATGAATTTGACCGAATACCACATTTAGTATAAATCACTTTCCCGGTAAATTTTATTGAAGGCTAAATTAAATAATGTTGTTCAATTTTTCCAGAACTAAAACATCAATGATGTAAAATAAAAATAGTAATCTTTAACGGCAAGATCCATTAGGTAAAAAATGCTCTCCTGGAATAATATCCGGGAGAGCATTTTTATTTTTAGTACTTCTTTCTCATGCAATATTAACGTTCTTCTCCTTTATATTCAATATTTTCATATAGAAATTATATCAATGTTCGTGGAATTTATGAGCATTACCCAAACCAAAAATTAAAGGAGAGTGAAAATGAACGCATGCCTTGCAACAGAACTATCAACATTAAAATTGTATTCAGAAAATCAATTCGTCTGTGACTTTTGTCATAGGCCAGCAGAATATGACATTGAAGCAATTGTAGAAAATGGAACACGATCAGTCTGGTTGTGTGGAGAGTGTGACAAGAGCAAACAACTATTAAAAAACTGGGAGGTTATATGATCAAAGATGATCTAAAAAACTACTTGAAAGCTGGTTATCCAGCCCTTTGCGTACTAACCCAGGAATCACATCGAGCAGAACAAATGCTTACATGTGATGATTGGGAATTCTTTGTATGGGACTGCAACCAGGGTATCAGAAAAGCTGGTAACAATCAGGTTCTTGATGAAATCAAAGATCCTGTTGAAGCAATTAACTGGTTAAGCATGTATAATGATACTGTCTTAATCGCAAATAATCTGCACCTGTTTCTGGATATCCCTGAAGTAATTCAAGCTATCCAAAATGGCGTAACACGCTGGAAAGGAACCGGTTGTACATTGATAATGATTAGTCCGGTGATTCAAATGTCACCAGAAATCGAAAAATACTTTACAGTTATTGATCTGCCTTTACCTGATGATCATGCATTGATCAGTCTGCAAAAAGAACTTTGCAAAAGTGTCAATGTCAACATTAATAAAAGAGCTGCAAGAGCTGCCAAAGGTTTAACAGAATTTGAAGCAGAAACCGCATTTGCTCTTTCACTTATAAAAAAAGGGTATTGTTCAACAAAAATAATTTCAGAAGCGAAATCTCAAATGATTCGTAAATCTGGATTGATGGAGTTCTGGGAACCCGCTGATATTAAAGATGTAGGAGGTTTAAACAACCTTAAAGCATTTATCAGCAATCGTTCCAGATCCTATGAGTCTGGAAACGAACATTTGCCACGCCTCAAAGGAATTATTCTTTGTGGAATACCTGGAACTGGCAAATCATTAGCTTCTAAAGCTACTGCCTCTCTTTTAGGATGGCCATTGATTCGGCTTGATATCGGATCATTGAAGTCATCCTTGGTTGGAGACAGTGAACGGCGCATCAGAGAAGCAACAGCAGTAATTGATGCATTTGGCGAAGTCGTGGTCTGGATTGATGAAGTAGAAAAGGCTTTTGCCGGATCAAAAAGCAGTGGAGAGCTTGATGCTGGAACTACAGCTAATATGTTCTCACACTTTTTGACCTGGGTTCAAGAAAGCGATACTTGTGCTATCATCATGGCCACGGCCAATGATATATCAAAACTTCCACCTGAATTTATCAGAGCTGGAAGATTTGATGCTACATTCTTTGTAGATCTACCCACCACAAAAGAGCGGATTGATATTATCAGAATCATGAATCGAAAATATGGTTCTGATATACCAACAACTTATGCTCAAAAGCTTAACGGCTATACCGGTGCTGAAATCGAACAGCTTGCTAAAGACAGTCTATATGACGGTATTGAGGATGCATTTAAAGCATTAATACCCTTATCAAGGGTCATGCGTGATGAAATCAATACCTTAAGAGACTGGGCAAAAAACCGGGCTCGTCCTGCTAATACAATTGAGAACGAACCCAAAGATCAAAGAAAGATCAGACAGATACCAAAAGTATCTTAAAAAAAGGAGATAATTATTTTGAGCCATATTTCAAAAATAGAACTTGAAATACGTGATTTAGAATCATTAAAACAAGCCTGTAAAAAGCTTGGATTCCAATTCATGGAAAATCAAAACCATTATATCTGGTATGGTAAATGGGTTGGTAATCAACCCTTACCAGACGATATAAATGAAAAAGATCTTGGTAAATGTACCCATGCCATCCATGTCCCTGCCGCAGTATTTGAAATAGGTGTTGTCCAAAGAGGCAAATCTTACATACTGCTATGGGACTCTTGGATCGGTGGTGGTCTACAAAAACATATAGGTACCGATGCAGGTATTTTAAGACAAGCATATGCCATTGCATCTGTTAAAAAAGAATCCCGTAGAAAAGGATATCGAATTACAGAAAAAAGAATGCGCAAAGGCATCCGCCTGTCCCTTGCATTTTAACCTATAATACCCCCTACCATAAATCTTTCCAAATACAATCCCGCTAAAAAATCAAATTTTAAACCAGGAGTGTTTCAAGTGAAGCAAATAATTATTGACGTA
>JAOZQY010000257.1 GCA_029931975.1 Bacteroidales bacterium
TTATGACCTTATCGTTTTTGGCAATGACTTCGTAATCGTTGGTATAATCTACTGAATAGGCTGCACAGGAAGAATTTTTATCAAGGAACCTGTAAAGGTTTTCCGAGCCCATGGCAAAGGTATATACATGTCTGTTTTTATCAATATTTTTTTTTGAGCCGTTAATTCTTCCCATTTCAAAAAGCTTTAAAAAGGAATCATTCATCATTTCACTATGGAAACCAAGGTTTTTCAAATCAGAGTCCGCTATCATGCTGCCAACTGCATTGGATGTTCCGCCAATCCCCAGCTGAAGGCAGCATCCATCACTCAATTCTTTCATAATAAAGTGGGCTATTTTTCGATCAGCATCTGTTGAAGCAATCTCCGGGATGGTTGGGAGCTTGGAATCATCACTTTCAACAATATAATCTACCTGGGATATATGAATGGATTCATTTTTTCCCCCTGAGCAGGAAGGAACCTTTTTATTTACCTCAAGAATAACTATATCTGCAAGTTCACAGGTTGCAAGGGTAAAGGTAGAGGAAGGGCCAAAATTAAAATTGCCATTTTCATCCATGGGCGCTGTTTTGATCATGGCTATATTCGGACGAGCAGTATGCCTGTCTTTAAGATATCTTATTTCTTCATGGAAATTACCTGGAATATAATGGGCAAGTCCTTTGTCACCAAGCTTTCTATCGTGTCTACTGAAAAACGAACTATTGTAAATAAAGGACTCCTGATTGGGGTCACATTCTGCGATTTTTATGGGGTGCATTGCCGTGGAAGTTTTTACCTTTACTCCGGTCAACTCTTTAGCTCTCAGGGAAAGTGCCCTGTCAAGGGTTTCAGGAAACATGACAAAATGGCTGTATGCAACCCAGTCATTGGATTGAACCTGTTTTACTGCCGTTTCAGCAGACACAAGTTTTTTTTTGAACTCTTTAAAATAATTGTTCATCTCTTTGCCTTTGTACTGAAAATAGATTGGTTTTCAATTATTATTTTTGTTCCTGTCTGACTAAAGGCTCATTCAAAAATCAAAGGACCTAAAAAGCTTTTTCAGGCATATCCATTATTTCGCGCTCCTCTCGTAAAATTGTTTTTGTCCGTGCCAGGGTATGGGGAAGGGTAATATCTGTAAAATATGTGGCCTGAATAATTTTACCCCTAAGGTAATCACTGGATTTTTTCTTTTGCAGTTCATGGGCGATCACAGCCATGTCCAGCAATCTCCATACCATGGTGATTTCACTGAAACACAAAAGGGCAGGATATGAGTAGGATGCCCATTGCAATGGATCATAGGCCATCTTATCGTTTAGTTGACCTGCATTTTTAAAAACAAGCTCTGCAGCCTGGGACAAGTCCTGTATCCTTTTGGAAAGTTCAGAATTTTCATATTGTTTTTTGGTAAATTTTCTTATTTCTGTCTTGTATGCTTTAAAGGGTGCTCCTTCATTTATGTTCATTTTACGGCCCAAAAGATCCATGGACTGAATTCCATTTGTTCCTTCGTAAAGAGACATGATTTTTACATCCCTTAAATATTGTTCCAAAGGGTAGTCACTGCAGTATCCGTATCCGCCAAGGCATTGAACAGCCAATTCACAAACCTTAAAGCCGGTATCAGAGCAATAGGCCTTGATGATGGGCGTCATAAAATCACAAAGGTTCTCATAGTGGTTTTTTTCTTCTCCTTTGGGAAGCTCCAGGGCAAGATCTGACCAGAATGCCCCGGAATAAACCATGGAGCGCATTCCATCAACAGAGCTTTTCATCCACAAAAGCATGCGGCGGATATCAGGATGCTTTATGATGGTCTGCTCTCCTCTTTTGATGCCTGCAACATCTCTTCCCTGGATTCGTGCCTTTGTATAATCAAGTGCATTTAAATAAGCCGTGCTTGCTATGGTGAGGCCGCTGACACCAGAATTAATCCTGGCAAAATTCATCATTTTGAACATATGGGCAAGGCCCTTGTTTTCTTCGCCAATCAGGTATCCAATGCAGTCATCCTTCTGCCCAAAGTTGATAGTACAGGTGGGTGATCCATGGAGCCCCATTTTTTTTTCCACCCCGGTGCAGATAACATCATTGGGTTTCCCAATGGTTCCATCAGATTCAACTCTTATCTTGGGAACAATAAAAAGGGAGATGCCTTTAACCCCCTCGGCCGCACCTTCAATGCGTGCAATTATAAGATGAATAATGTTTTCTGTTAAATCATGATCTCCCCATGAAATAAAGATTTTAGAACCCTTGATTTTAAAATGATCCCCTTCACGACTTGCAATAGTTTGGATTGAAGCAAGATTGGAGCCTGCATCAGATTCTGTTAGGCACATGGTTCCGGCCCAGGTTCCATCAAACATTTTGGGGACAAAGGTCTCTTTGTGTTTATCCGTACCAAAACTTTCAATAAGATGGGCTGCACCATGGGTGAGACTGGGTGCCATGTTAAAGGCTTGGCAGGCACCATACATGAAATCGTTAATAATAATTCGCATCATATGGGGAAATCCCTGCCCGCCATATTTTATATCTCTTGCGGCTGCAGTCCATCCCTGGAGACCATATTCTTTAAACGCTTTTTTAAATTCCGGGAGGGATGATACCGTGTCGTTTTTAAATTTAACCCCCCATTTTTCGCCAATGTTCTGAAGGGGATCCACAACCCCCATAGCAAAATCCATTGCCTCATTCACAACCATATCCAGGGTTTTT
>JAOZQY010000258.1 GCA_029931975.1 Bacteroidales bacterium
ACCGGTTGAAAACTGCACAGCTGAGTGATGTAAAAGTATCCTTTCTTTTGACTTAAGCAAACTCTTTTTTACCGGGGAAGATCGGATGAGGCCGGCGGCCGAAGCCGACCTTCCCCGGTAAAAAACCTGAGATGCCCATTGTTGGATATTTCCAACGTTTATTATCTGTATTGTTTGACTTTTCATTTTTCAATAATTAATATTCAGCACATTACACATGCATTAAGAGTCGTGTGTCATAAGTTTCCCCTTTTGCTGGTTCCATTTGCGGGTTTCCTTAACCCGATACGATGGTCCGGTCATATCCACCAGGTAGGCCCGATGGGTAAGCCGGTCAACCATGGCAGCGGTTAGGGTCGGATCACCAAAAATCTCAGGCCAGCGATCAAAAGTAAGATTGGTGGTGATAATAGTGGATTTATTTCCAGCCCTTAAAGAAAGGTGATTAAACAGCAGCTCTGCCCCTTCCTTGTCGTAGGAGATATACCCGAACTCATCGCAGATCACCAGATCGTATTTTTCGAAGCGATGCTCAAGTCGGGTTAAGGTTTTATCTGATCGGCTTTCACGCAGCTGAGTCAACATCCGGGGAACAGTGGTAAACAAAACCCTGAGCCCCTGATTACAGGCATTAATGCCTAGCCCCAGAGCGATATGCGTTTTCCCTGTGCCTGGGCTGCCGGCCATGATTACATTACGTCCGGCACCGATAAACTCCAGTCGTTCGAGCTCAGGCAAGCGCTCTTGTCCGTCTTTGGGAAGCTCCTGGCGATTAAGATCCTGAAGGTGCTTCAGCTCTGGAAAACCCGCCTGACGGATCAGGGTTTTCTTTCTGTTCTCAGCCCTGACCTCATACTCCTGCGATAACAGACCGTGCAGGTATTGCTCAAAAGACAGGCTCTCACGAGCAGCTTCACTGGCTGCTATTTCATAGTTTTTCCGGAATGTTGGTAGGCGGAGTCCCTTGGTATAGAACATAATGTCCTGTGCGAGATTCTTTTCCATGGCTAATTTTTATGAAGTATTTCACCTATATCTGCCAGTATGGCCTTTGCATGCTGGCCGATCTCTGTAGCTGGGTAGATAACACCCTCTTTCAGTGGATTATTCCCCAACAAAGCCTTGAACTTATCCACACTGATGTCAGAAGGACATTTCACCAGCAGTTGCTGATAGACCTTCCACAGTCGTTCATGGGAGATATCATGGGTTTTAGCATACTGCAACACCTCTATAAAATCCCGTGCATTTTCGGTGAAGACAGACTCATAGATTTGTCTCACTTGCCAGGGAGCCTGCTTAAGAGCAGCTGAACCATGAAGGGCTCCGGGCTTTCTCTCCAGAGTGCGTAAGTAGTGATCCAGAGTGATAATCCAGCGTCCGCTGCCATAATCCCGTACGTGCGTCTCTAGGATCTTTCCTTGAGAGTAAATCTTCAATTGGTTAGCGTATACCTTAACATCAACCTTTTGGCCCACCAGATGATCAGGAACCGAGTAATGGTTCGTGCCCAGAGTTAGAGTGGAATACTTGTCCACTTTGGCTTGTTGAAGGACAAAGCACTCCATGCGTCCAGGATGTGGCAACAATAGATCTCGCTCTTGGGTCATCAGCTGAATGATGGTAAACGTACTTCCGGTTAGATGCTTGTCATTTAGACTATTCAGCACGGTTTCCAGATAGCTTTGCGCTAGCGTGATCGTATCAAACATATCCTTTCGGGCAAATGCTTTCCGGCGGATATATTCAACGCTACGTTCTACATGACCCTTTTCGTGACCGCTGAAAATATTGCAAAACCGGAATGAAAAACCGTAAAATGTTGACAGTTGCAACAAGGCAACCGTGGGTTTCTTCTCGTGCTTTCCCACAAACTCGGCAATGGCAACTCGCATATTGTCGTAGTTCATCCGCAGTGCAACTCCGCCCACATGATCAAAAAAGGCAATATGAGCCTCCATAAAAGCCAGGGTGTCTTGACGTTGAAAAATAACCGCGAACCGGTAATTGCTCTTGCACATAGTGAATACGGCCAGGTACAGTTTCCGCTCAATTCCACCGATCGTTATTTTGATATCGCACCAGTCAAACTCGCAGTTCTCCCCTGGATTATATTCCTGGCGAATGAAGGCTTCCTTATTATAGGTCTTCTTTAATAATATATAGTCACAGACTACCGTGTAGCCAATATCATGTCCGGATGCCTGCAATATTTCCCAGATGTCGATGCCCTTGACAATCTGCTTTCTTTTGCCCGTGCGTCGCTTCTCATCGTTCTCCTGAAGATGCCGATCTATCTCCTGTATGATCTCTGTTGTCAACTTTCTTTTGCCCCGGTTTTTGGCATTATACTTGGGAACCGTCAATAGAAAATCCGAGAGTACCGGTTCCGGAATACCACAGCTTCGACTTTGCTCCAAAGCTCGTTTGAACGACTTAATATATCGCCGAACAGTATTTCGGCTAATGCCAAGTAAAGAGGCTATTTCTACTTCCGACTTCTTCTCGATATGCCAGAATTGAATGATTTTTTGTTTGTCTACCATGCTTACCATTTTTTGTGCCTTTTTCGTGTAAAAGGCAAGTTAATTTTCTTTGGTAAGCTGTGCAGTTTTCAACCGGTACCCTGTGCAGTTTTCAACCGGTATTTACAATCCTGGGATAACTGACATACACCACGTTGACAATATTCCGGATTGCTCGTGAAG
>JAOZQY010000259.1 GCA_029931975.1 Bacteroidales bacterium
CAAAAATACCAGGTAAGGAGTTCTGAATTTATGGTTTGATTTGCGTACTTTGGTTTTTAGTGAAAAAAATAGGCCCACGCTCTAGCTGGATAGAGCAAGTTGCGGACATCATAGATACAAAGCCCTCTATAGATAGCTGCCCAAATACAGCAATGGGCTTTTCTGATAATGCCGGATTTCCAAGGGATAAATTTAATTTATAGTTTTTTTAAGTATTTAAAGGAGGCCGTTCTTGACTCTGTTGTCTTGACCGACATCAAAATTACCAGGGCGATCTAAAAATTCAGTCTTTTTCCATTATTAATGAGAAAATTCCCAAACCCATCCAAGGCCTTTCCGGAATCTATTCCCTTAAGAGACTTTCTGAATTGATCTGACTAATTTTCGTCATGGCAAAAGGGCCTCTGGTGGGGAAACCAAATCCAACAGGTCATTTTTTACAGTATCTCAAACGATTCTTGCATTAACTCCAAAATATTCGTCAGAAAGAAGATTTCTCATGTCAGCCATATCCCGCCAAGTAGGGGGTAGGGCCAGGCACTTTTCAAGGTTTGACCGATCACGGGTTTCACCCAACCTATCACCCAACTTTTCACCCAACGGTCTCGCTGTCTGCCGGGTTGTAACCGGCGGTCTTGGAATCGTCAGAGCGAAACCATCGGTAACCCGAAATTGCGGCTCGGGCAGGCCGGCTTCCCGGCAATGGCGGATCATATCCCCGGTCCCGGTGCCCACACGCTCGATGTATTTCGTCAGGTAGAGCGGCTCAGCAAATAGAGAATTTGCCTGCCGTTGGAATCGAAAGCTCCAGTTCAGCAATACTTCCTCAATGGATATAATTCTTACAACCATAGGATTTCACTTGCTATATCAGCCTGATGTGTTAGTGAATATTCGAGTCATTTATTGATTCAGCTCCGATTTAGTGATTTTCAGTTACAAGCTGTGAACAGGACGTTCAGAATCCCATTCAGTCTTAACCCACAGACCGGTTAAGGAAAGGAGATTAAGTGGCTGTTCCTGATTTCCAATCATTTTTCAAACCACTACTTGATATTGCAGCAGATGGCAAAGAGCACTCCATAAAAGAAGCCCGGGAAAAAATAGCCATTGCATTTAGAATATCTCAGGAAGACCTTGCTGAACTCTTGTCCAGCGGCACCCAGACGAAATTTGACAACAGGGTAGCATGGGCCAAAAGCTACTTTGTCCAAGCAAAGGTTCTGGAGAGCACCAAAAGAGCCCACTTCAAGATTACCGAAAGGGGCAAACAGCTTCATTCACAGGGGCATGATAGAATTGATGTAAAGATATTAAACCAGTTCCCTGAGTTTGTTGAGTTCCACCATCCTGCCAAACAGAATAATAACAACAAGACATCACCAAGCCCACCTCAAGATGATCCAGCTGAGACACCTGAAGAGATTCTCCAGAATGCCTACCAAAGTATCCGTAACGATTTGGCCGGTGAAATCATAACTCACATCAAGTCCAATACACCTGCATTCTTTGAGGATCTTGTCATCGATTTGATGTTGGCTTTGGGTTATGGCGGTTCTCGGGCAGATGCAGGGAAATCCATTGGCCAAAGTGGTGATGAGGGTATAGACGGGATCATCAAGGAGGACCGACTCGGGCTTGATGTGATTTACCTTCAGGCAAAGCGCTGGGATGGAACTGTAGGAAGACCGGAGATTCAAAAATTTGTAGGTGCCCTTCACGGCAAGAGAGCCAGAAAAGGCGTATTTATTACCACTGGAAAATTCTCAGGGGAGGCTCATGCTTATGTCAAAAGCATTGATCCCAGGGCCATCCTGATTGATGGAAACACCCTGGCCCACTACATGATTGATTATAACCTTGGAATTTCTACCAGTGCATCTTATGAAATCAAGCGTATCGATTCGGATTATTTTTTGGAGGAGTAGCTGCCTTGTTCTTGAGAAAATTCTTATCCAATAGAGGACTTCTGAAATAATGACCAACCAAACCCTTTAATGCTGACTGGGTCTCTCTGGGTTCAACATGGCAGGTAAGGACAGCGTTGATTCTACAAATAAAGGAAGACAGGCATGAAGGATTTAATAAAATCAAATAGTGGATTAATGATAGGAATCGCTGGATTTTTGATAATATTAGTCCTCCCAGCGTTTTTTTAAAGGTGGGGTATGGTTAAGTATTAAAAATCTTCTTTGGCTTTACATCATAATGGGGTTTGTTTTTGCGCTTGATATTCTGATAATTCTTCCACTTGGAATATTAAAAAAAACCAAAAATGCCTCAGCTATTGGGCTTATTGTTTCCTCATACGTTTATGGGTTAACTTTGCGGTTTTGGGCGTTGCTTCTCGCATATCTGCTTTGGGGTACGACTGCCGTTATCTTTGGGTTATATATGGCTGGAGTAGGTGTTGTGCCTCTTGCTTTGTTAGCATCCGCCATAAAAGGTGAATGGGGTATTACCGGGCAAATTATTTTGTTATTGATTTTGACTTTTGGTTCGAGATTATTGGGTTGTTATTTTTCTCAAAGAGCGGATGAATCAAGCTTTGAACAAGAATAGAAGCGCTGAAAACCACAGCTAAAATTTAAATAGTCTCCATTCAGAAATCGGCAAAAAAATTTTACAGCGCAGCGATAAATGTCATTCATAATATGAATTAGTATATACCCCATTTTCTGCATGGGCTTCA
>JAOZQY010000098.1 GCA_029931975.1 Bacteroidales bacterium
TTGAAGTAGACCCCTCCCTGGCCATCAATTATGCCAATATCGGATCAAGTTTTCGCGAACTGGGAGATATCAAACTGGCTGTTAAATACTATGAAATGGCTCTTGAAATTGACTCTTCCATATCCTTTGCCAGGAAAAATCTTGAGAGACTAAAAAAGCAATAAAAAAAAGTTATTCAGCATTGCCGTCGGTCACCTGTTCAAGGCCAATTTGTTCCAACAAAGCATCCCTTTGATGTCTCAAGTCGGTGTCATTTGGAAATTTTTCAATCATCAAAGACAACGCATTAAATGCATCATACCACAATCCTGCTTCGGCGTAGATATGGGGTGCCCGGGCAATGCTTGCATCTGCCAGCTTTTTTTTGATACTTTCCGGATCAGGAATTCGTTCTATTCCACCAGCGGCTAGGATGTCCTTTGAACGGTGTTTGGAATCCGGCACAAGGGCAATAAACCATTTATACTGTATTCCCGGCTCAAGGGTGACGTCATAATCCTCTATGCTGACAAACTGGATACCCGCTGTTTTTGGCGGATCAATCCGTTTTTCCACGATGGGATTAATGCCCTGTTTTTCTATCAAAGTAAACTCAATGGGAAAAGAGGATGTTTTTGACTGGTAATAGTAGAGCCTTGGCTGGCTGAAAATGGTCAGCCCAACATGTTCTGGCACAATCAGGCAGAGGTGGGGAAGTTCCTGGACCACTCCCCTTGTTCCAGCAGCCACACGTCCGGCCGGTGCGCCCCGCAAGGGAGGTTTATAGATCGGCAGATAATCGATCTGCGTTGGGGTTTCTTTCCTGGGTTCTTTTTCTTTGGGTGCCTTTTTTTCCTGGTGGGTGTTGTCATCCGCTTTTTTCTTGTCATCGCTTGAAGCGAAACCTGACATCGGTAAGGCAAGACTTAAACCAATGATGATGGTACAAACACCTAAAAATAATGATTTCATACTGATTCCTCCCTCATGGTCCCTTAGTCGTTTCGTTTTCTTTTGAAAACACACGATACACGTTTATTTTATCGTTTTTTCCTTTTAAATCAGCTTCTCCAATTTTCTCTGTATAAAATTGTCCGTTAAGGTGCTGGTGGGTGGCATCCCCAATGAGAATCCGCCATGGGCTTTCTTTGGCTAGGTCTTTGTCGTAACTTTCAAGCCGGGCAGCAGTGTTGACGATATCCCCAACCGTCGTATACTTCATTCGCTGGGAACTGCCAAGTGCTCCTGCAACCACTGCCCCTGTGAAAATACCAATACGGGTCCCGGCCAAGGGCAGCCCCTTTTTCTGCCATAGGGCATTGAGTCTTTCCACCTCTTTTCCCATGGCAATGGCACAGGTAACGGCATTCTTTGCATCCTCTCCGATTTCTTTGGTTGACTGCCGAGGGAACGGCACACCGAAATTTGCCTTGATCCCGTCTCCGGCATAATCGTCCACCACACCCCCATGTGCCATAACCGTATCCGTCATAGCCTCCATGTAAATGTTCAGCCACTCAATTAACATCTGGGGGTCAAGCGTTTCAGAGATATTGGTAAATCCCCTGATATCCGAAAAAAGGATAGAAACCGTCATTTTCCGGGGCTTGGGCCGCCCTTTTTGTAAAAAATCATCCCGCTGCTTCCAGATGGAGTCTGCGATCTCATGGGAGACATGTTTTGAAAACAACTGCATTAAAACGGCCCGCTGTTTTTTTTCCCGCGCGGACAGGTATGCTGTTGCCATCCCGGATGATAACACCCAGATAAGACCAGATGGAACAAGAGGAATCCACCATCCGCTGATAAAAGCACAATACAAAGAAAAAAAAAGTAAAAAAAATCCGCCTGATACCATCAGGAAGAATCTCCAAAAAGATCGAACAAAAAAACCGGCCGTACTACCCAGAAGACTCCAAAACAGGATAAGAAAAAACTCTGATTTGTCAGCCATCGTCCTTATGGGCTGGGCTTCATTCATGCCAAACCGAATCAACTGACTGGTGAGGTGGGCATGCAGCACAACACCAGGCAGTTGCTGGACTGCTGCAAATCCGCGGCTGAACGGGGTGTAAAAATGGTCTTTTACACTATTGGACACCACACCGATCAACACAATTTTATCCTGGATTTCGTCTGGATCAACCGCTCCTGATAAAAGACGGGTCAAGGAACAAGCGGTATAAAAATCTGTAGCATCCTTAAAATCAATAAAATATTGATATCCCCTGACATCGGCATTTATATATCCACCGTCATTTTGTTCCAGCGGTTTTATGGTTGCCTGGCCTAGTTTTAAATAATCGGGGTTCTTTTCATCTGCCCCTGCTGAAACACCCTCATAGTGTAAATAATTCAAAGCAAGGAGGAGGTTAAAGGCATAAAACACCTTTTGCCCATTATCCATGAACAACAGCCCCCGTCTGATTATACCTCCCGGATCCACCAGCATGTCAACAAACCCGACCTGTCCTGTTCCATCAAGAATCGGGGGCGGCGGCACCCCGCCGTTGCCGAATTTTGTCACGCAGATGATATGGGGATTGCGGGTAAATACGGCATTGAGTTCCTCTGTTCCAGGCGGAATAGAGATATCCCGAAAAATATCCAACCCAATTACCCGGGGATGGTGTTCCAGCACCTCCTTAAGGGCGTTTGCAAGTGTCTCATCTGTCAAGGGCCACTTTCCCAAGGTTCGAATATCCGCTTCGGAAATTTTAATGATCAGAATACGGGGTTTGATATCCAATAATTTCGGTCTTGATCGGGTAAACCAGTCATAAACGGTCAGTTCAATGTTTTCAAGTGTGCCTAATCGTTGCAGCTCAGATACCACAAGGAAACACAGACCTGAAATTAAGCAGATGGGAACTGGCGGAAACCGGAGCAGTTTTCGAAAGAGAATCATGACTGCACTCTATAATTAAAGCCAGTTATTAATGAGCAAAAAGGGAGACCAATATCCCGGATGGTTAAATCTGGGATCCCCGGCAAGGTTCAATTGTGCTTTTTGAAGCGCTGCAGCCCTTGATACAGATGGGTCTTTAATCTGATGATAAAACTCTTTAATCAATACCGAGGACGCCATGTCATTGATAAACCAGAGCGTGGCCAAAGCGCTCCTGGCTCCAGCCTTAACCGCAACACCAGCCATACCTAGAGCTGCCATATCATCTCCTGCCGCACTTTCACATGCGCTCAACGCCAGTAGGTCCAGGGGTATTTTTCGAAACTGCAGAAATCCCGCATATTTGTCAAGGGTATTCATGGTGAGCTTGTCGTCAAAAGCCAAAACAAAAGTTTGGTTGACATCACTCTGGAATTGTCCATGGGAGGCAATATGAACAATATTAAACGCTTCTTTTTTTAATTCCACTTCCATGTTTGAAACAAGAAAATCCTGGTTCAACAGCAGTTTACTTGAAAACATGCTGCTAATATTTCTTAGTTCCGACGCCACTTCAGGCAGAGGGGGAAATCCCTGGGATGCTTCTGTAATCCCTGCTGCAAGTATGTTAATGTTTTCTCTTTGTATGGGGGATGGGTCAATCAAATTCAATCCCGGCGTTATTGCAGTGGCATATTTTTCAATTAAAAATTGACTGCCGTCATGGAGAGCAGCCATGGGAACAGTCCGGAGAGGACCGGAAGGCACAAACACCAGAGTATGGATCCCGGAAGATAAAAGGTCTGGTTCATATGGCCGTATCAGATAATCATAGAGTTTTTGGGCATGAGGGAGAAATTCCCAGGTCGTTCGCTTTTCAAGTTTTTTTCGAAAATAACGAATTTCCTGTGTGAGTGTTTTACGATCCACCGAAAGGGTAAACTGTTTTAATCCGGACGGCTGACTTACCAAAAGCTCTGTCCGGTCTTCAAGCATCACCGGGTAGATGACAACGGCTGTCTTTGAAATATCATCCAGGCTGACGGTATTAAACGTACCGGCATCCACGCAATCATCCTTAAAATAATTTCTCAGTTCATACACCCTGAGCAGTTCAACCACATCCCTTGCCTCAAGCAGAAGGGTTTGATGTTCTTTAGAGCCTGTCACCATCCTGCTCTGTCGAAGGAGCAGATCCACCATCTCAAATGAGACCGAACCTGCAATATTCCTGAACGAGGCCTGCTGAATATAATGGCAGTTATCGATTTCCTGATGGATGGTCTGGAGTGTAAACAGGGTCCGCCTGAAGGCGGCAACAGCCCCTTCAATATTGTTCATTTGCCTCAAGATTCGTCCGGCCTGCCACTGCCATCGGTAAAGGGATTCAGGCGCGTACACCTTTTGTGCGAGAAATATGGCATTCTGGGTCAGACTGAGGGCTTCTTTATAGCGGTGCTTGTCCTCATAAAGCCTCCCCGTATATCCAATGGCAAAGGATAGGGTTCTTTGATCATCAAGCCGTCTGGCAACGGCAGCCGCCTGTGAGAAAAGCCTATGGCAGTGCAGCCCGAATGGATTTTCAGAATTGGATGCCACCTTCCCAAGATCATAATACACGAGACCAGTATTGATCAGCCCGAAAGATTTGAAATGAGAGTCTTCCAGCTGGTTCAATTTTTCAAACGCCTCATCCAAAAACAGGCTGACTTTTTCAGGCGGGTTAGTTTTTAGACTGGCCCGGGCAGCGTTGATGAGTACCGTGATCGTCAACTGCGGGTTGGAATTTGCCTTAGCCAGTTCTACACTCTTTGTATAGGCCTGTACAGCATGCTGATATTCTTTTTTGAAAAGGAACAAATTACCCTGATGATTCAGGATAGATGCAGTCAGCCCCAGATCATCAAGGTTTTGGGAAAGGGCCATGCTGCGATCAAGGTATTGTTCGGCCTGATCTTCATTCCCGGAAAGAATTTTAAGGTTTCCCAGATGAGCCATAATAACAGCCTGATGATTCTTATTATTTGATGCTTCTGCCAGGGTAAAAGCCGCCTTCAGGACCTCCATGGCTTTTGTGTTCTGACCGACGGCCTGGAATGCCCGGGAGAGGTCGACCATTACAGCAGACTGTTTCTCTGTATTGTTTAGATCTTTGTATAATTCTTTTGAGTGGATCCAATTTTGAATGGCAGACTCAAACGCCCCTTTATTGAAGGCATCTTTCCCTTTGTCATGGTAGGCTACTGCCGACAGAGGTTCCTGTGTCAAACCAGGCATGGACGATATCTTGTCTGATTTCAACCGGGGTGCGCAGGCAAAGATGACCAGGCAGAAGAAAAGAACCGAAACCATGGGCAGCCAGCAATACATTTTCTTATACTGATTTGATATTTCTTTTAAAAAAACCTGAATCATAGCAGTCTGCCCTTTATCAAAAATGATTAAAAATTCTGTATGACAAGTTGAAAATGGATGCCGTCATCCTGGAGATCATAACCCGGATAATCCACATTCTCTAAGGCATGGCCCCAATAAATTTCAAATCTGGGTTTGATTAGCCAGGGGGTTTTCATGAGCCAGCCAGACCATCTCAGCCCAAGCCCGATACTTGAAATATGTCTTGGAGATGGTGTGTCCAACTGCTTGTCCCAGGATTCACCAAAGTCAAAAAATGCAGCAGCCTGAAGATATTCTGTCCAGCCCTTGTTCCGGACCAGCGGCACCCGGGCTTCAAGGGAAGTAACCAGAGCCTGGTCACGAACCATCAGGTTCTCACGGTATCCCCTGACCGTATGCCGTCCCCCGACAGAGATCTGCTCAAGGGATAAAAGGGAATCACTGGACAATTGCAGATCGGTTCGAAATATCAGTTGAGTATCCAGGAAGGGCAGTATTCTGGCCCATTGGATCTGTCCCAGCCAGGAGAAAAATTCACCATCAGGAAGATCAACTGAATGGTGGGTAGCATCCAGTGCATTAACCCCAAGGCTGAATCTGGATCGTAATGCAATGACCTGCTTCTGGGTCCGCTGCGTCCACTCCTGGGAAAACCTGAGTACGGTATTTTTAGCCTCGCCGTCGATGGCCCCAAGTGAAAACGAATAGGGTTCACCCAATAAATAGGTCTTGTTTTTGTTATGTTCACCTGTGAGAGCCATGGCAAATTCACGAGTAAGGGTCCGGTAAAAGGGATGCCTTACCGTGATCTGGAAAGTTTCAGATTTGGTCGTTATATCAAGCTCTTCGAAAATACCTTCCTGTACTTCAAGATTGTTAGTGCTGTATCGAAAGGCCAGAGTTGTATCGTGGGTAGTAATGGGCAGGGAATACCAGAGATCAAATTGAGGATCATTTCCATCAGACATAACAGCATTCAGATTTAAAATATCTCCGTGACCCGTCAGATTCTGGTGAATGAGAGTGGCAAGGCTCCGTTCGGATCCGATGGTGGGTGACTGGTAATTGTCAAATCCGAATTGCACCTGGTAAGGATTGTTTTCCTTCACTTCCACATCCAAGAGGCTGTCTCCAAGATTCATCCCGGGTTTCAGTTCTGCCTGGATATGGGAAATGCGCTGATCCTGCTGAAACATCTGCAGCCTTTTCTGAATGGCGTTAATATCCAGTGGCGGACCTGCATCAAGATTCAGACGGTTTGCTATATATGCCTTGTTAAGCCATTTGTTTCCTTTGATATCGATGTCTGTAACTTTGCCTTCAACTATTTTATAAACAACAATACCATTGGCAATGACCTGATCCGGAACGATGGCACCCGAGTTTACGTATCCTCTATTAATATAGTACAGGGTCAGGCCATGCCGGATTTCTTCAATGATATCATTGGTCAATACATGGTTCAGGTATGGACCTGCCACGTTTTCAAGTTCCTGATCTGAAAAAATACTGCTGCCCCGTAGTTCGATTTTTTTCAGCACCACAGTCGGCAGGGAATCAGGATCTCCAGTTTCCTGTGGGACAGGTTTGAGGGGTAACGCCAGTTCCGGCTTTTCCAGGGATGGTTTGGTTTCAAAAATCGGTGGCAGTTCTCCCCTGGGATAACCAGCCGAGTTAAAATAACCGGTATCCTGTGCCTGGATATTGACACAAAAAAACAGTACAAATAAAATTGGGAAAATGAGAAAATAGAGTGCTTTTTCGATTCCTGATTGAACAGAATGTATTTTTATCCTCTGTAAATAGGTCATCTTTTTTCCCTGGTTATGTCAAGTCGTTTACTGCATGGACAGGGGACTGGACAAAGACCGCCCCGGCTCAACAGGAAGGCTGTCCCTTCCTTTTATCATAAAACTGCTGTATTCCCCTTTGTGCAGTCTTGCAGTGCAGGGTTTTCTAAGCAGTGCAACCACACTTCTGAAATCTTTAGTCAAAGGCGCGACAAGACTGTTTACATGGGTAACCGGTGACTGTATATCCACCTGGCCGTCAATGCCAAGCGAAGAAGAAGCGTCTATCAAACTGTCCGGGTCTGCCAGGAACATGTCCGAAACAATGTCAATATTTCCCCCTGTTCCTTCATAAGCATTTGCAATAATTTTGCTGTTTCTAAGGATAACAAATTCGGGATCAATACTGATATTCCCTCCGGTTGTCTGGCTTCCCCCTTTTACACTGGTGGTAATCTTGCTGTCAACCAAACGGACCATATAAGGAGCGGTAATAAAAATATCGCCGCCATCGGCCTGCACGGCCTCTGTGGTGATGGGGCTGCCCCGCATCAGTAAGGTATCTTCAACAGCAACGAAAACTTCCCCTGCATCGCCGGTTCCGTAACCGGTGCTGCTGATTATGCCCTCATCGATAAGGGTTACGTTCCGTGCTGCAATATCGATATTGCCCCCTTTGCCAGCACCCAGCGAATCAGCGCTGACCGCTCCCTGCTCGGTGACTATAAGATCCTCGGTCAGATTTACGTTTATGTTGCCGCCCCTTCCATCCTGGGTCGAGGTCGACAAGCCGGTAAAATCAAAATTAAATGAATTAGGCAGGGGCAGGTTCCTGGCACCGGTGATGGCCATTGCATGGGCATGGATGCCAATATCACCGGAATCACCGACACCCATTAAAGAGTCGGCGTAAATCCGGCCACGGGATGCAATGTCAATGGCCCCGGCGTTGATGATAATGTTGCCTGCCTGGCCCGGAGCGCTGCCATCAAGTCCGGTCCGGATGACGCCGCCGTTGGTGATCGACAGCTTATCCGTAGTGACGTCTATGTTACCGCCAATGCCAACGGCCCAGTCGCCGTATACCCGGCCGTCTATGGAAGACAGAAAATTAACACCATTGTCCACCACAAACCCGTCAACCATAATATTCCCGGCATTGATCTCAACATCAGCGCCATTCCCATCACCATAAAGGACGGTGCTGATCCTTCCTCCATCAAGAACCTGCAGGTTATCGGCGGTCACGTTCATGGTACCGCCTTCCGAATAGTCCCAATAAAAATCTGTCTGGGAAACTATACCGGTCTCTGCATAGATCTCTGTCACTGCTGAGCGGTTTGCAGCAGAAATTAAAATATCCGGTGCAGAAATATCCATATTCCCTCCATTGCCGTACGCCAATGCAAAAATGCCGATATTAGCCGCATCGAATATCTGTAAGGTATCAGCGGCACGTAACACAATATCTCCGGTATCGCCGGTATAAAATGTTTGGGTTGTTACACTGAAACCGTTCTGAATCACTGCATTATCTGTGGTAATATGGATATTTCCGGATTTTCCGGATCCATCACAGGCTGACGAGATATAGCCATAAAAACCGATGTCGGTGTAAGAGCGGTCATCGATCTGATCATCACCCAGCTTCATGTTCGCGGCGGTTATGTCGATGTCACCGCCTTTGCCAGAAATATCAAACTCATACACGTAATCCGGACCGTTCTGGGAGTCAATCAAGGCCCCATGGGTCATGAAAAAATTATCTGTAAGCTCTATCTCGCAGGCTGTCCCGGGATGGTTGTTTGCACCGTAAGTTGCAGCAAAAATGTAAAAATTATCAAGATGCAGGGAACCGCCTTTAATATCGACTACACCACCCGGGTCTCCATAGGCATCCATGCCGCCGTCTTTGAACAAGAGCTGTCCTCCCCGGATAACGATGGAACCCGCACTAGCTAACATCCATTCAGGGGTATAGCTGATCACATCCAGTTTTGCCCCATCCGACAGCGTGATATTTCCCAATTGTGAGAATGAGGCCATCCCAAGGTCGGGAGCGGTGAGATTAACCTCGCCCGGAGAAGCAACGCTGACAAGATTGATTCTGCCGGCCGGCGCGGTCAACATGCCGGGCATAATAAATATACCATCTTCAGTTGCCGGGGCCGGGGTCCCTGTGAGGGTTAGATCTCCACCGATGATTGAGACCTCTTTTCCTTCCGACACCTGCAGGTAGTAGGAATTGTTTATCGATACTCCGGCAGGAAAACCATTCAAAAAGCCGAAAGCAGTTGGCGGATTAACGGACAGCACACTTGTCTTTATGGGATTAGCATAATAGATGCCATTGTCCCCTAAGGAGATATAATCTGCAGTGCTCACATGAAAAGATCCGTTCACATCCAGGCTGGCATTGGGACCGAAAATGAATCCTGAAGGGTTAATCAAATACAAATCTGCCACCGGCATATTTGAAGTTATGAGACCGTCAATACTGGATAAGGCCCCGCCTGTCACCCTTCCGATAACATTTTTAATATTATCCGGGCCACTAAATATCGCACTCTCAACGCTATTAATATTGAAAGTACCGAAACTATGGAATAAATTGGTGTCATTGATAATTTTCCCGTAATCCGCATCAATCTGAAAATCAGGACCTGCAAGGATTATGGGGAGGCCCCCGAGTGTACCGTCTATGGTAACTTCTGCTTGACTTTCAAATGGAAACATCAATAGGTTAAAAAACAGAAACAATAGGAAAAAAAGGGGGAAATTGCAGGTAAATCGTACTAGTTTAAACATTTCCTTCTCCTCATTTTTCAAATAGATTATGAATTTCATTCACAGTATATTTTGGGTATAGATTCAAATAAAATGCACACAAAGGCAAAGGAGTTCATTTGTTTAGATATGTGAAAATATCTTGGCTGTATCACTTAACAAGGCAAGATCAAGATAAGCAGCAGAGTAAAAAAAGATTGTTCTATTGAAAACAGAATAAAGAATGCTTGCCCGACACGCATTCT
>JAOZQY010000099.1 GCA_029931975.1 Bacteroidales bacterium
TGGGGGTGATCAGCTGGTGGGGACTGGAAGGAATGTGGAGAATGATGCCCCTGGGGTTTGTGGCTTCAGGGCTCCTCTGGTTCCAGTTTCGCAAGGCCAACTTCACCCCCGCCTCTTCATCAAGAAGACACCAGGAGGGATCTTACTGGAAGATCTTTCTCCGCTTTGCAGCTGCCTTTATCCTTACAGGAGGATTTACATTCTTCCAGGCCGGGATGAGAGCATCAGTGACCTACTTTCTGCCCACCTTTCTCACCTCTACGGGAAACTCCCTTCACTATTCGGAACTGGCTCTGACCGTAATCCAGCTTGCAGGGGCCATGGGGGCCCTCTTTGCCGGGACCATCAGTGACAAAATTGGCAGGTACAGAACCCTCCTGATTATCAGTATAGCCACACCCTTACTTACCCTGCTATTCCTTAATCTGGAAGGCTTCTGGATCTTTCCGGTTTTGCTGCCCCTCGGGTTTTTCCTCTTTGCCCCAACCTCGGTCATGCTGGCCACCGTACAGGAGTTAAATACGGAGAAGAAGGCCTTTGTAAACTCCATCTATATGACCCTGAATTTCTTTGTAAGTGTCATGATCTACCCACTGGTAGGGGCTTCCATCGACAGGGTCGGATTCCTCCCCACATTCCGCTTCATTGCCTTCCTGGGATTTGGAGCCATATTAATAGTGATATTCACACGAAAAGGACTTCAAAAGATTAGCGGTAAACCAGTCCCACCGCCTTCCTCCTGATCCATTGCTCCCCCGTCGCAGGGTGATAAGCCCGGACATGGACGACGTAAAACCCCATGGGCTGCATGGATCCGTTTTCCCCCTCACCATCCCAGGTATAGCTTGCCAGTGGACCGGCAATTTGATTGTTGGCCAACACCCGGATTATAGTTCCGTGCAGATCACTTATCACTAATCCCACCACCCAAGCCTGACCCCCGGTCCTGATCACAATCTCCAGCAGATCATCGTAACCGTCCATGTCCGGACTGAACACCTCCGGTTCCACAGTCAACAAACCTTTAGAATCACTTTCACCGGGCGATTGCGAGTTTCTCTTCCCGGGAGTGGCATACCCTTCCAGGGAGGCTGCAGAGTGCCAGTTATCCGGATCAATTCCCGACCGGTCCCACGCTACCCGCTCCAGGCTGATCCCGGTGGGATCGTCCAGCAGCTCCATATGCATTTCATCGCTGTAAACCACCATATCCACTACATTACCAGCCCGGTCGGTCAGATAGATGCACCCGCTGCTTTTTTTTAACCCGGGCAGTCCGTCCACCTCTACCCACTGGCCCGATACCTCCAGGTTGTAGGCATCAGCCAGATTTGCAATACACTTTGTAATCACCAGGTACTGCCCGGGTAAAACAAGCCTGGAGCAGCAGCTCAATGCCACAGGATGGTCGGGGCTCCCTCCCTCCTCCACAAAGTGTATGGAAAGGTCTCGCAGATCATAGAACTTTTCGCCCGGATGGAATAACTCCACATAGGCCGGTTTACCATCCTCCGGATCATACATGATCTCGTTAATCACCACAGAACCATAGAGAACCGGTGAAAGGGCTCCGGCCTGCAATTCATCTGTAAGTGAAACATTCCCCACACAATCGCCCACCCCGGGTAAAGAGAGTCGGAAACTATGCCATTGATGAAAATCCTCTGAAAACCCCAGGCACAATATCTCTGAAAGAGGTTTGAGGATCTCCACCCGCTCCGGCCCGTCTCCCCCGGGATCCAGTCTGATCCCTGCCTTCACCTCCTCAGAAAGACCTACCGGTTCAGAATAGTGTAAAAGACACTCTCCCGGTGCCCCGAATCCGGCAAAGAGTAAAACCGGTGATTCCTTATCCTCCAGATCTGCCAGTGTGCTATTGATCTGTCCAGGCGTACCCCCCGAAGGATCGATTGAGAACTCCCAGTTTCGGGAGACGGTACAAAGCTGGTTGACATCGGGCGATTCAATCGACCAACCACCTTCCTTTTTCCAATCAGCACCATCCCAGGGCACCCTGTAAGTCGTCGCATGTATCAGGTTCTCCTCGCTGCTGTAAAGCGACAGCACTCCACCCTCATTGGGCAGGATAATCCCATACGCCAATTCATATTCGCCAGGTGCAGTCGAAAAGGTTTTGTTTACCAGGTAGTTGCTCAGCTCATAGCTTCGCTCATTCACCTTCAGCTGCCAGCCCTCCAGGTTTAGCTGGTAGTCAGATCGGTTAAAAAGCTCCAGGTACTCTGCATCGTAACGTACCGGCGGATCAGGATCGAATAGTAACTCACTAAAGACAAGATCGCCCCAACCGGCCTCGTTTCTCATCAGGGGCACCACTGTATCACGCAAGAGATTCCCTTCAGAATCCTCCACTCCATGTACATGAAGCTGGCAGGGCAAACGGTTTGGAATGGCCTTCAAAAAAGAAATAAGAACGCCCTGCTCCAGCTGCCACAGACTGTCCGGCGACACTCCACCTGACAGGCCTTCCCCATAGAGTGTAAACATCAGGGGGTTCGGTTTCAGCACCTTTTCAGAAAAACCAAGACGCAGGGTTCGCCCATCCACAAGGTCCACTTCGTTTACAACAGGTGAAACAGTATCCTTCTCAAAATTCCCGTCCAAAAGCAGCCCGTCCATCCAAAGGGCACGATCTCTCGATGAACTATACCTGTAACGAATAACCAGCTCCCTTCCCGTGGGAAGGCCCTCCGGTCTGCACGATCCAATCAGCTCCGGGACCTGATTTTGCGGATCAGCCGAGCCATAGAGAGAAAGGCAAGCGCTTCCATCCCACTCCAGTCGAAACAGGGGAGCCAAAGCTGTTCCGATCTGCTCCTGGTAATTCAGCGAGCTGGCACACCACTCTTCGATCACTCCCTTTTCAACTCTCCAAATTTTTACCAGATCGTCCGATCCTTGATAGTTGACTCCCAATACAATCCCACTGACGATTTTCGCTTCTCCTCCGGGAGGCGCTTCTCCATCCATAAACTCAGCAGCCACGGCCACCTGCCAGTTGTTTTGTGAGCTGGGAGCAAAACCATGTCTGATCCTGAAGGAGACCGAAAACGAATCGGAAAAACTGATGGGATCATGCCTGAACACCAGGTAATCGCAAGCCTCCTCCGGATTATCAAAAATATGATGCAAAGAAGAGGCCCCCTCAATGACTTCCATTGTATCACAAGACCAACGCTCTTCAGGAAACTGTTTCCACTGTGCAGGAAGGCAACACGCCCCCTCTCCAGAACTATCAATTTCAAAGCCAAACCGGTACTGCCCTTCCAGTTTGAAAGAAATAAGTAAAAAAAATAGCGTAATGTATTTTATTAAAGTGAAAAAATGATGATTTTTGCAATCTAATAACTTAATATTCCGGATCATGAAAATTGCCGTTGTTGGTGTAAGTGGAGCCGTTGGACAGGAGTTCCTTCGCGTATTACAGGAAAGAGCCTTCCCCCTGGATGAACTGGTGCTGTTTGGCTCCTCCCGTAGCGCCGGAAAACAGTATGAATTCAAGGGTAAAACACTTACCGTTAAGGAACTGAAAGAGAATGACGATTTTAAAGACATAGATATCGCTTTAACTTCTGCCGGTGGTGGCACTTCTAAAAAGTTTGCAAAGTCCATCACCAAATACGGGTGCATTATGATCGACAACTCCTCCGCCTTCCGGATGGAAAAGGATGTACCCCTTGTAGTCCCGGAGGTCAATGCAGCAGATCTGCACGACCTTCCCCGGAACATTGTGTCCAATCCCAACTGTACCACCATCCAGATGGTAGTCTGCCTGAAGCCCATCGACGATCTTTCACCTATCAGGCGTGTTCATGTAGCAACTTACCAGGCTGCCAGCGGTGCCGGTGCTGCAGCTATGGCCGAACTGGAAGAGCAGATCCGTCAGCTTGTTGCTGGCGAACCGGTCACCGTGGAAAAATTCCAGCACCAGCTGGCTCTAAACCTGATCCCACATATTGATGTGTTCAAAGAGAACGGATACACCGGGGAGGAGATGAAAATGTACAACGAGTCGCGTAAAATCATGCATTCCGATATCCAGGTCAGTTCCACCTGTGTCAGGGTTCCGGTTCTGCGAAACCATTCCGAAGCCATCTGGGTAGAGACCGAAGATGTGCTGGATCTTGAGCAGGTAAAGGATGCCTTTTCAAATGCCGATGGACTTACCGTGCAGGACGATCCTGCAAATAATATCTACCCCATGCCCCTGGGATCGGCCAAAAAGGATGATATTTTCGTGGGAAGGTTGCGCAAGGACTTAGCCAATGAAAAAGGAATCACCTTCTGGTGTGTGGGCGACCAGATTAAAAAAGGTGCAGCACTGAATGCAGTTCAGATCGCCGAGTATATGATTGAAAAGGGATTGGTTTAATAGAGAAGGTCGTTATAAGGATAGCGTTTCACATGAATCTCCTTAACCTTCTGATATAGCTGATCTTTCAACTCATCAATATTGGATTTCTTCAGGGCAGAAATAAAGAGAGATCCGGGATGGGACCGGGTCCAGTCCTTTATATGATCATCCAGGCTCAGATTTTCCCTGTTGGAAGGCGTAAGATCATCCACATCTTTCTTTGTATAGGAATAGGCATCGGTTTTATTAAAAACCAGCATGGTCTTAATTTCGCCACCACCCAACTCCCGGAGAGTGCTCTCCACTACCTCTATCTGCTCCTCATAATTGGGATGGGAAATATCTACCACATGGATCAGGATATCGGCCTCTCGTACTTCATCCAGTGTTGATTTAAAAGATTCTACCAGGTGTGTGGGCAGCTTCCTGATAAATCCAACCGTATCGGAAAGCAGAAAGGGAAGATTTTCAATCACCACTTTGCGTACCGTAGTATCAAGCGTAGCAAAGAGTTTATCCTCGGCAAAGACTGTGGATTTACTCAGCAGGTTCATCAGAGTGGATTTACCTGCATTGGTATAACCCACCAGAGCCACCCGTACCATTTTGCCACGGTTCTTGCGCTGCACGATCATCTGCTTATCAATCCTGGTCAGTTGCACCTTTAACTTTGCAATCCGATCCCGAATAATCCGCCTGTCCGTCTCAATCTCCGTCTCCCCCGGACCCCTCATACCGATTCCCCCGCGTTGACGCTCAAGGTGGGTCCACATGCGGGTAAGCCTGGGCAGGAGGTACTGGTACTGGGCCAGCTCCACCTGGGTTTTGGCATGGGCAGTCTTTGCTCTTCCGGCAAAAATATCAAGGATCAGGTTAGTGCGATCCAGGATTCTGCAATTCAGTTCACGCTCAATGTTCCGAAGCTGCGACGGGGTAAGCTCATCATCAAAGATCACCATATCGATCTCCTCTTCCTTCACATACTCTTTTACATCATGGAGCTTTCCTGAACCGATAAAAGTCTTGGGATGTGGAACAACAAGACGTTGGGTAAATACAGCACGTTGCTCCGCACCGGCAGTTTCAGCCAGAAAAGCAAGCTCTTCAAGATACTCCCTCGCCATCTCTTCGGTCTGATGTTGCGTGATGACTCCCACCAGTACAGCAGTCTCCCGTTGTGGCCTATGATCCCAATAATCTCCCATAATCCTAAATCAGGGCACAAAAATAGCAAATCCTCCGGACAAAGTCCTCCGAAAGCAAGCATGCATGTCAAAAAAGAGCCCTCCGCCGTGGCGAAGAGCTCTCATATTCAATAAGATCCTCAGAGCTTAGCGAATGGTATTCCTGTTGGCATAAATGGCATTCCTAATGGCCGGCTTAATGGTTTCGGTGCACAGCAGAACCATGTCCACATCCGAGGGGAAGGGAATCTTCTCTTGCTGGGTCATTTTTAAAGCTTCCTCAGTAAGGGCACCCTCATCACCAATCGACCTGGCAGAGAAGTGTTCAAACTGGTTGGAGGCACCAAAAGGTTCCTTCTGAATCAAGCGCTCCGGTTTAAGTGAAAGAATCTCGACCTCGCCCCGGATCTCCACACTTTTAAACTGACGGGTTTCGATCAGTGTACAGGTAATCTCCTTGAATTTCTGAATCTTGATATCATTCCCGGCGGTATCTTTCATCACGTTTCCGTTGGCATCCAGCACATACTCAAATCCATTGGAAATATTCTTTTTGAAAATCTGGTCCGTATCCTTGGTATCGTCAGGCGAAACCACAATAGAGAGTAACTTAACAAAAGCCGCGTAATCATAGTCTGCATTCTCATCAACATTTTTAAAATGGTATTCCACCCATTCATTATCCAGTCCCTTGATATCAAAAGAGATCAGATCCTCCTCCACCTGCGGGGGAAGCAGCAGTGGTGTCTGATTATGCACCTCAACAATTACCCTGCTGACACCTTTCAGATGAGCATCATAGATCAATTCATCAATGTTTGCAAACTGACCTCCGCTATACTCTGAGGCTTTTACCAGCTGGTAGTATGCATTCCGGTAATCTTCTTTCTGAAGGGCATTCTCTAATAAGCCCTTCCCGTTATTGTAGAAATAATCGGCCGCTTTACGTTTTGACTCAATCATCTCTGCATCATAATCCACATGACTATAGCTATAAGTTTTGCCATCCACTGTCATGGGAGTTACAGTACGAACCTGGCGCTGACGCTCTTTCAGCATATTGTAACGGTTGAAAATCTCATCATAATTATCCGGATTATTCTCCATCTTCAGATACTTGATCCGGTCCATATCCCGTTCGTTGGCCAGGCGATAAGCCCGGTCCATTTCAGCAGCATCCTCTGCATTGGGCTTTCTGATCAGCTTCTTAACATTTTTGTGTATCACAGCGTCGTAGTTACCCTGCTGTAGCTTCTTGGTAGTGGATCCACAGGCAGACATTAACAATGCCACCAGAAGGAAAGTAAAAGTCTTTTTCATAGTTCTAAGGTTTTATTGCTCACTAAATTAAGCCCTATTACAACAAAAAAGCCGGCTTTTAGCCGGCTTTTATCAACATATGCTTTAAAATCTTACTGGAGCACAAAGTTAATGGGAAAAGTAAAGAGCACCTTTACAGCTTTTCCACGCTGCTTTCCAGGGGTCCATTTGGGCGAAGACATAACCACTCTGATGGCTTCTTTGTCAAGCGCTGAGTCAACACTACGTACCACCTTGGCATCCACAACTTTTCCAACCTTGTTCACTGCAAACTGAACAATAACACGTCCGCTTACTCCGTTTTCAGCAGCAATCTCAGGATACTGGAGGTTCTGAGCGATAAACTTTCTGAACTCAGTAGCAGGCTCGCCTCCGTTGAAGGTTGGCATGTCCTCCACAATGTAGAATACTTCCTCCTCCTCAATATTTTCATCATCATCACCCATCATACTGGTGAAGTCATATTCCGTGTCTTGTGTAGCTTCCATATCAAAATCGAAGTCATCTTCGATCTCAACATCATCATCTACAATGTCAAGCACCTCGGCAACCTTAGGTGTCTCTGGCTTTGGTTCCGGTTTCGGCTCTTCCCTGTGTGTGATCTGCATCATCTCGTCCTCAAACTCGATTTCAGAAACCACATTTTCATTAATCTTATTGTCCTCACCTTTCGTCCATTCAAAGGCTACAAGTACAATAGCAAGGGCTACTACCAGTCCAATCTCGAGGAACATCCCCTTTTTCTTCTCAAGATCAGCCTTTTTTGATTTCTTAAGTTCCATGTCGTTTGTGAATTTGGGCAATAAAAATAGTCAATTACTTATGATAATTCAAAAGAATTTACCTAAACATAACATATAAATAGATATGCAGCAAAAATTCTGCCATTCTACCGTTTTGTACTTGCAATTTTTATATTAATTTTGCTCCGCGTTTCCGCCACGGCGGATTTACATGATGGGGCATTAGCTCAGTTGGCTAGAGCGTTTGACTGGCAGTCAAGAGGTCATCGGTTCGATTCCGATATGCTCCACTCAGAGGATCAAAGGTTTGCAGACTAACAGGTTTGCAGTTATTCAGATTTGTAAAGCCTATTGTTTTGTCAGATTTTTGACGGAAATTTGGTAAGTATGGAAAAAACGGATCTCCTGGCCACTGCTGATGGTCAACGCTTCCGGTTTTTCCATATAGAGTCTTTTGCATCTAAAAGAGTATCATTCGAACTTTTCATTCTATCTGAATGTTTGTGTATTTTGGGAGTTGTATTTCTCTTTTACACATTTCTCTGTATCTTTAGCATTATGATACAAAGAGACATACACAATAAAGTACAACAGCTATCGAAGAAATTTCCAGTAGTTACCATCACTGGGCCAAGGCAAGCTGGCAAAACAACCCTGGCAAAAATGGCTTTCCCGGAACATAACTATTGCAATCTTGAACATCCGGAAACCAGAGCTATTGCATTAGAAGATCCGAAAAGTTTTTTCATGCAATATCCTGCACCTGTCATCATAGATGAAATTCAGAGAGCCCCTCAACTCCTATCTTATATCCAGGTAATAGTTGATGAACAAAAAACAAACGGTTTATTTATCCTCACAGGAAGTGAACAACTATTATTGAATGCTTCTGTGTCTCAATCATTGGCAGGCCGTACTGCTTTGGTAACCCTGCTACCTTTCTCAATCAATGAAGTGAAACAATTTTACAAGGATGATTTAATACGCGATCAATGCATCTTTAATGGATTTTTACCCAGAATATTTGACCAGGTTCAGGAACCTCTAATAGCATATCGAAACTACCTTCATACATATGTTGAACGTGATGTACGCCAACTGATCAATTTGAAGGACCTCTATACCTTTGAAAAAATGCTGAAATTGCTCGCCGGGAGGATTGGACAATTGATAAATTTCAATTCGCTCGCTAACGATACAGGTGTTTCTGCAAAGACAATTTCACATTGGTTGTCTGTCCTTGAAGCATCTTACATAATATTTCGACTTCAACCATTTTATGAAAATTTTGGAAAGCGAGTAATAAAATCATCCAAAATATATTTTTATGAAACTGGTCTTGCCAGCTATCTACTAGGAATCGAGAATGAAAGACAAGTTGCCCGGGATCCTCTTCTGGGGGGGCTGTTTGAAAACATGGTAGTAATTGAATGTGTGAAATCCCGGACAAATATTGCGCTTGATCCAAATTTATATTTCTATCGAGATAGTCATCACAACGAAGTGGACTTAATACACAAACAGGGAGATAAGTTGATTCCTATTGAAATTAAAGCTTCTCAAACTTATAACCCACACTTTTTAAAAGCTCTTGTACGCTTCAGATCCATCAGTAAAAACTCAGGAACAGGATATGTGATATATGCAGGAAACCAATCTTTTATAACAAAAGATGAAATAAAAATAATAGGATTTGAAAAAGCAAAGGAGATAGTTGCTAACCCCGGATAGAAAATTATAACAGCTTTGGCTGGCAGTTAAGAGCTCATCCGCCACGGCAGAAGGTCTTTTTTCAATTATTCTATTAGAAGCTTTGTGCATAAATCTTTCGGTCAGCTACCTTCTTTCATAAATAGCCAGTGATTGCATCATTTGCATACGATCATTTGATACGATCACCATGGTTTTTCGGGAAAACATTCCCGGGAAGAATGACCTGATTAGCTTCCTTCACTTCAAAAACGTTCCCACTCTTATCTGAAATAAATATCAGTTCTGAAGATTTTCTTTTTAGGCGAAATACCCTGTATGAATGCCGGGCAGCATTGTCAAACATTTCATCCCTGTGTGAGCTTGAAAAGCATACATGAGAAAAACCTGGAGAAAACCTGGCCGGGCTCAGGAAAACTTCAAATTGTACCTGGTCCTTTTGCATCAAAAATACTTCCGGACTTTTCTCAATCCCGAAAATATCATTGGCAAGAGACCGGTCAAGCGAAAAACTTCTGACCAGCTCCATCCCAAGAATGTCCTGGTAAAAATTCTCAATCTCATTACGATCCGCAATACTCAGGGCAACATGTTCCAAGTTCATGCAATCACTTCTCCTTTTCCTCTTCCTGTAATTGGCCCTTCACCCGATGGACCTGTGTTATCACCTCCTGGCATATTTATCTCCTGCTTTTATAGAATGCAACATTTCCCATGACCAAAACTTCCGGCCATGTTTAAAATTTTTTCT
>JAOZQY010000100.1 GCA_029931975.1 Bacteroidales bacterium
GCCTTTTAGATCTTGCAGTTGAACGGTTCAAAGGGCAAAAAGCGACTTTTTGGCTTATGCGTGGTATTTTCGTCCGTTCCTGGCGCTTGATCGGTATGACAAATTACATGATGAATGTATATACTGATCCTGAATTTCTCCATTTGCTTGCAAAGATGATGTTGGAATACAGTCTTGCCCAATTGGAGCTTCTCGTGGAAGCTGGTCTTGATGTCCTGGTTATTGAGGATGATATCGCCATGGACAAGGGGCCCATGCTATCCCTGGAACATTTCAAGATATTTATAAATGACTATAACCGGCAGATTGTTGAAAGAGCGCATCAAAAAGGGCTTAAAGTGGTCAGGCACTCTGACGGTAATCTCTGGCCTCTTTTGGACCTTCTTCTCGAAACCGGGTACGATGGGATCAATCCTTTGGAGCCTCAGGCTGGTATGGAAATGAAAAAGGTAAAAGCCTACTGTGGCGATAAAATATGTCTATTGGGGAACATTGATTGTGTGGATCTTTTACCCAGGGGGACTTCAAAGCAGGTTGAGCAGGCTGTCATCCAGACGATTGAAGATGGGGCCGCTGGTGGTGGGTTGGTAATTTGCTCTTCAAATTCCTTGCATCAGGGGGTTAATCCCGAGAACTGCATAACGATGTTTAAGGCCGCTCGTAAGCATGGTCAATATGAAAAGGCCTCAAATAGTGCTGAATAAACAGGATGTGGGCAGGACAGATATTGTCAGCTCCTCTAAAATTGGGTCTATCATAATCAGGGCTTGTGAAGAAGATGGAGCTTCTAACTATGAAGAAAGACCTAAATTGTTAACTTCACTGTAACTACTTATCTAAAGACAAGCTAGTGAGGTCTTCACCAGGGAATAATCAGGTTGAAAGTTTCTTAGTTCATATTATTATGAAGAATATTTTTTTTCTGGTAATTTTTTACCCCTTCCATCTTGTTCAGGCCCAATCTGAAATTCAGCAACGTTTTTTCACTTCTCAGAATGGGCTGAAAATCTCCTGGGTACATAGTCTGACAGAGAGTCCCGATCAGACCATTTGGATGGGACATGGAGCGGTATATACCCTGACTTCTTATGACGGGTATTCTTTTAACTATACCGAATGTCCTCCTGTGATTGTGGACAAAGTATATGAGGATAATACAGGTAATCTCTGGGCAGTCGATGTCACGGCTTCAAAAAACATCGTGGCATCAACTGATGGAAATTGGCAGATTTTTGATGTGGAGGCTGGAATTCCTTTTTTGCCTTCTCCCGGATATGCAGATAAGCTCCTTTTCCTCAAAGAGGGTCATCTGTGGGAGTTCAATAAGGTTTCGCAAAAAATACAGATTATAAAAAAGCATGGGCAGGCAGGGATTGGCAAATTCCTTGATATGACTCTTTTTCGGGATGGCTTCGTTTGGATAAGTGGTGAGAATGGTGCTGCCAGATTTTTGAATGTCAATGATAGCATTGGAACAATTAGTCAATGGAGCGAATATCCGCTTCCTGCCGATCTGGGAATTCAAAATATTGAACACCTGTTTGAATGCTTTGAAGGAGGATTTGTTTCGCAGGCCGACTATCTGAACTCAGAAAACAATGTGTTGGCTGGCTTTATTGGGGAGAAGTGGAAGATTCTCTATAAATCAGCAACTGAAGATATTTATGCGGGGTGGCAGGGGCTGGACAATAGTTTATGGATCCTGAAAGGAGATGTACTTAAACAAAACGACCCACTTCGAAATTGGGACCTATATCATCTGCGGCGAGGTAAAGAGGAAAAGGTTGGTAAAAACAGGGTGCTGAACCGGGAATTGAATGGCATAATAACCAAGCCCGATGGAGGTTTTCTGATAGCTACCGGTTCCGGTCTGGCCTCATTCTCTCCATCATTATGGAGAAAGCAAAGTGCAGATATTAATCTGAATCGCAGATTTAAGAATATGCTGGAGGATGCTTCCGGCAGACTATGGTTCGCTTGTGAAAACTCATTTATGTTAAATGAGAAGGATCAATGGAAGTCATATGAAATTGAACATGAAGTCTTTATAGGGCTTATAACAGGATTAAATACGGGTTCACTGGTTGTAGGTATTGCCGGGGGAAGGCTTGTAATATTTGATCCGAAGAATGAAGCTAGTTCTCTTCTTGCTGCTGAAGGTGATGAAGAATTCAGATATTTTGACAATTCAGGTGATGGGAATACCTTATGTATCCTTCAGGCTCCAGACGGCTCCTCTCGACTTGTAAAATTTGATGGAAAGAATTTCAAGGAGCTGCTTACTAATTTAGAAATAGATAGGCTGGCTCCTGGCGATTGCGAAATTACAAGGTTAATTCAAGCGCAAAACGGCGATATATGGATTACCACTTATAATGAAGTAATCGTTTTTAAAGACGGAGTGCGTAAAAGTTTTGATCTGAACAAGGAGTTTGAATGGGGGATTTCAACATCTATTCTGGAATTGAAAGATGGGAAACTTTGGATAGGAGGGAGCAATGGGATAGCTCAATATGATGGCGAAAAATGGTTGCATATTGATGCACCGGATTTCGAAACTGTAAGATATTTTTATCAGGATAGAGAAGGTGTAATATGGGTGGGATCAGGAACAGGAGTACACAGGTTAGAAAATGGAACATGGATATCCAATTCCAATGAAGAAGGTCTGCCAGATGCAGTCGTTTTCGGTGTTGAAAAAGACAAACGGGGTAGAACCTGGGCAATGACCAGTGAAGGCGTGAGTCTTTATTTTCCTGAAGCAGATACTGATCCACCACAGACCCATATTTCTTCAGAAATGAACATTAGCAAAGCTGGGCCAAGTGGGGAGATACAAATCGTTTTTCACGGCCAGGACAGATGGAATTATACCAGGGAAGATCAACTACTTTTCTCTTGCAGATTCGATGATAATCCCTGGGGAGGCTTTACCAGGAACAACTCCGCAATGATGGCGGGTTTGGAGGGAGGCAATCATGTATTTGAAGTTAGAGCTATGGATAAGAATGGGAATATAGATCCAACTCCCGCGCAGTGGTCTTTCGAAGTATTACATCCCTGGTATAGGGACCCTGTTCTAATTTCTCTTTTCATTTTAACCCTTCTATTGGTCGGAGCAACTATTGTATTTGCCATTTCGAGGTATATAAAAGTAGAACGATTGGTCAGAGTACGTACAGCACAACTCAATGAGTCTAAAGAAAAGGCAGAAGAAAGCGATCGACTTAAATCGGCTTTCCTGGCAAATATGAGTCATGAGATCCGGACGCCCATGAATGGAATATTAGGTTTTTCCGATTTATTAAAAAAGCCAAATCTTTCTGGCGAAAAACAAAAGAAATATATTGGCATCATTCAGAAAAGTGGAAAACGAATGCTCAATATCATCAATGATATTATTAGTATTTCGAAAATAGAATCCGGACTGATGGAGATAAATATGCAGGAATCGAATATTAACGAGCAAATTGAATATATATATAGCTTCTTCAAACCTGAGATTGAAGGAAAAGGAATGCAGTTTTCCTTCAAATGTTCTTTACCTTCAAGTGAAGCTATCCTGGTAACAGACCGCGAAAAAGTATTTTCCATATTAACCAATCTCCTAAAAAATGCCATTAAATACAGCGAAAAAGGATCCATAGAATTTGGCTATATTATCAAGGGTGAAACCCTTGAATTTTTTGTGAAAGATACAGGTATTGGCATCCCGGAGGATCGTAAGGAGGCTATATTTGAGCGATTTGTCCAAGCCGATATTTCCGACAAGAAAGCGTTACAGGGCGCTGGTTTAGGTTTATCAATCTCCAGGGCCTATGTTGAAATGCTCGGTGGAAAAATCTGGATGGAATCTGAGGAGGGAAAAGGAAGCACCTTTTATTTTACCCTCAAGTACCAACCTGAAATAATCAAAAACCATATCTCCAAAAATGGGGTTATACCTTCTGGTGAAAGGGATACAAAAAAGCAGTTAAAAATATTAATTGCCGAAGATGATGAAATATCAGTAGAGTTCCTATCTATTGTTGTTCAAGAATTCGCAAAAGAAACTATAATTGTTAGTACTGGAAATGAAGCGATTACAGTTTGTCGCAATTATTCTGATATCGATTTGATACTTATGGATATTCAAATGCCTGACCTGAATGGATATGAAGCAAGCCGGCAAATCCGACAATTTAACAAAGAGGTAGTTATTATTGCTCAAACAGCTTATGCTTTAGAAGGCGATATAGAAAAAGCACAAGATGCAGGATGTAATGATTATATTACAAAACCCATTGTAGCAGAGGAATTGGAGCAAATGATTAATAATCATTTAAGGACAGGCTGCTCAAGTTGATCAAACTTCTTACAATAACTGGGCTAGTTTTCGTTTCACGTCTTTACTTGATTCATTGATTATGGCTTCAACTTCTTTAACAGACAAATCTTTGAGTGCGGCAATCTCTTCTTCAGTAAACTGACTAATCAGGTACAAGTCCATAACTGTTCTTTTCAGAACGGGTAATTTCGCCAGTTCTAATTGAATGATTTTATGTATGCTCCTCCGGTTATAACTAAGCAAAATGTCATCAAGCAGAGTATCTTCATCTTCTTCAAAAAGCAAATCTCTTGCAGAATACCGTCCCTGAGCATATTCTATATCATCCAGTTCTTCAATTGGTATAATTTCGTTTTCGGCATCTGTTGTAAACCCTACATTTATTAATTTATATTCGGCTTCAATTATAGCGTCTAATCGCTCGAAGTTTGCCTTTTCAAATTCAACTTCTTTCAATTTATTATCAAGTATACGATCAGCAAATTTGTATAACCATACTTGGGTTTGGTTTTCCTGCTTTGGAATCTCGTCTTTTTTCTCATACACTTTTAGGTATAATTCATCCAATATTTCCTGCGGATTAAAAGTATTCTGACCAATAGCCTTAGTCGTTTCAGCCGATTTAATCCTTCTTCTAATATAACTTGCAACATCATTAAGTAATAACCTTGCAAGGTTATTAAATACTTCTTGATTATCTTCATGATTAAATTCAATTAAGCCTTGCATATGTTCGTTAAAATTTGCTAAGCGGAGTTTTTGGCGTTTATATAAATACTCTTTTCTTTCCTTCTCTATTTTCTTGTTTAGCAAAAGTTTCAATCTGTCAAATATGGTGTATAGGACGGCTTCTATTTCTTTTCCCTTCTCCTTAATATAAACCACATGTTCTTTTAAATTAGCAACTATTGAAACCTGATAATTTATATTGTCTGTTTTATTGAAAAAGATGTTAACTACAACTGGTTTGGGATAATTGTCAGCAACTCTTTCCAATCGTCCTGTTAACTGGTCGATGAGCTCCCTGGCAGCTTGCTTTTCATGCTTATCTTTGATGCACTTTAAATTGTTTATTTTGTATTCCATAGCTTCCCATTTTTTTTGTATAAACTAATTCAAAATCCAAAACGTATAGTTACCTAATTACCTTCCTAATTACCAGCCTGTTCAATGATCTTTATTTATCCTATTTTCTTGTCCTGGTAAATTATTAGACCTGGAATGAAAGTTCGCAGGAAAATGAAAATTGTCGCTTTCATATTCACCTTCTTTTTAATGTTTGTCCGGTCAGTGTTTTTGGTTGAGAGGGCAGACAGGTTAACATAAAAATCAACAGTACTAGAATTCCTATTATCAAAGTGTATACCAATGATGTCAAGATAAAAGCAAGGCGTAAACAATACCACCACCCTGCCATTGTGGCAGGCAAATTGACCCCAAATAGCCAATATGACATGAATGTCTGTCAGTTTCATTATCTTTGAAGTTGTCCACTCCTATTAGCATGAAACCCATTAATCATCTCATTATCTGACTTTTAAAAAATGTTTTCCACTACGAGGCTAAAAAATGGCATATAGATTGAAAAACGTATTCTGAATTCAAATTTATTAGTTCAATTATTACAATGTCTAATTAAAAAATGGAGGGTTTAATCATGACTTTAGCAAGATTATCGAACAATTGGGTTCCTTCATTAATGGATAAATTTTTTGAAGGAAACATGATGGATTGGAACAGCAATAATTATGCTGGAGCTAATTCAACTTTACCTGCAGTTAATGTCAGGGAGAACGACAATGAGTATTATATTGACGTTGCCGCACCTGGATTAAAAAAGGGTGACTTCAATGTAAGCTACGACAATGGCAGGTTATCCATCTCTTCAGAGCAAAAAGCTGAACACGAAGAAAAAGATGGGGAGAAGGTTACCCGTAGAGAATTTAGCTATCAAGCATTCCAACGTTCATTTAGTGTACCTGAAAATACTGTGAATGCTGATAAGATAGTAGCTAAATATGACAACGGTATTCTTCATGTTACATTGCCAAAGCGTGAAGAGGCTAAACCTAAACCTGCAAGAGAAATTAAAATATCATAAGAGAACGGCGGGGCTTTTTGCCCCGCCATATTATTGTTTAATCTGCCTGCAGCTTGTAGGCTGAAAAATGCATGTGCTATGAAAAATCTAACATTGATGATGTTCCTTCTGGCACTAGTTTTCGCCGGATGTAACAAGACCGAAAGCGTTGTAGGTGTGTCTGATGCTCAATTAGATTCTTTAAATGTACCTTCGAAAAAATACCTTACAGAAGTACAACTTCAAGATCAGGTTGACCAGGAGATCAGGGATATTCTAACACTGGCAAATGATGAGAGAATAGCTGATGCTATTCAGATTATTGGTTTAACAGAACAAGCAGTTAAACACATTCTTGACAGTAGTTATATCGAGGCTACTGCAAAATTAGAAGATGCCATAGGTAAAGCTGTAGTAATGACTGCGTCGCGACCTGATTTGAGTCTATTTCCTTTAGATGTGCAAATAACAACGCGTGATGTAATTACTGATATGGATTTGTTATGGGGTATAAGAAAAGAAGCAGATCGTTTAACTGACCAGGGGTACTTACAGGCAGCACGACATTTGCTCAAAGACCTTGCAAGCGAGATCGAAATTACCACACCAATGCTACCTGTGGCCACATATCCTAATGCTTTGTCCTTGGCAGCGAAAGCTCTAAGTGAGGACAAACCTGATGAGGCGCTGATTATTCTAAATACAGCGTTAAGTACCGTGTTTGTTGAAACCAGGTATGTTCCTCTTCCCCTGGTAAGGGCGGAACGGATGCTTTCGGAGGTGTCAACTTTGCTTGAAAAGGGAGACAAGGATGCAGATTTAAATACTTTGCTTGAAAATGCTGAATACCAAATTCACTTCGCGGAAGCCCTGGGCTATGGTAAAAAAGATAAAGAATTTGAAGAAATGTATTCTGCCATCAAGAAAATAAAGAAGGAAATAAAGAAAGTGAATGATGGTGATTCAGCCGATTTGACACTGAGACTTCGAGAGAAACTAAAAACATTCAAAGAAAAGATCTCCAAGTCTAAAAAGTAAGGAAAGGAGAACTGAGCCATGAAAAAGATTGGAACACTATTATTATCGGCAGTAATCGGTAGCGCTCTTACGCTTGGAACATATATAATCGTTAACCCCGGGAATGGGAAATCTATTAAGATTGAACATATTTCAGGGTCCCCGGTTGTAGGGGCTGCGTATACGATAGATAAGAAAGGAGAAATTATTCCTCTTGATTTTACTGATGTTGCTAAAAAGGTTATGCCCGCTGTTGTGCATATCAAATCAACACAGGTTCAAAATGTAAAAAACTATCACTATCGTGGTAATTCTGACCCGTTTAGGGATTTCTTTGATGATGATATTTTCAAGTATTTTTTTGGACCACAGGAACAGTTTAAGTCTCCACAACCGCAACAGCGAGGGCCTCAGGCAAGAGTAGGAACTGGTTCGGGGGTAATTATTAATCCAGAGGGTTATATTGTAACCAATAATCATGTTATTGAGAATGCGGATGATATTGAAGTTACTCTCAATGATAACCGTGTTTTCAAAGCGAAAGTTATAGGAACAGATCCGTCTACCGATTTAGCTTTAATACAGATCAAAGAAAAGGATTTGCCTTCACTACCATTAATCAATTCCGATAATGTTGAAGTCGGTGAATGGGTAATGGCTGTGGGTAATCCTTTTAACCTTAACTCAACTGTTACAGCCGGAATTGTAAGTGCTAAGGGTCGGAACATCAATATCCTGCAAGACCGGAGTGCCATAGAATCATTTATCCAAACCGATGCTGCCATCAATCCGGGCAATAGTGGAGGAGCTCTTGTTAACCTGCAAGGCGGGCTTATAGGAATAAATACTGCCATTGCAAGCCCGACAGGCGCTTATGCTGGCTATGGTTTTGCTGTGCCATCAAATATTGTTTCGAAGGTTGTAGAGGATTTGCTTAAATATGGTATGGTTCAGCGAGGTTATCTCGGATTGATGATAAGAAATGTTGACGGTAATTTGGCAAAAATGAAAGAACTTGATGTTACTGCTGGAGTATATGTTGATAGTATAGCCGATAACAGTGCAGCAGGAGATGCAGGAATTGAAGTAGGCGATATAATCCTTGAAGTGGATGGAGCCGAAGTGAAAACAACCTCTAAATTACTTGAAATAATTGGCAGTCATCATCCAGGTGATAAAGTAGCTATAAAGGTCGATCGGAAAAGCAAGGAAATGGACTTTTTGGTAACACTTCGGAACCAGGAAGGAAAGGAAAAGATGTTTGAACGTGGAACAAAAGAAATACTTGACATTATTGGTGTTGAACTTGAAGAGGTGGATAAAGAAACAGCAAATAAACTTGATTTAGTTGGAGGATTGAGAATTACCAAGCTATATCCAGGCAAGTTGAAACGTCAAACCGATGTAAAAGTAGGATTTATCATTACGAAAGTAGATGGCAAGACCATGAAAACTATTGATGATTTTGTAAATTATCTTGAAAATAGGAAAGGTGGTGTCATGGTTGAAGGTGTATATGAAGATTACCCAGGATCGTACTATTATGCTTTCGGGCTTTAGTCCTCCTTAATATGAGAAAGGGGCTGTATGCCCCTTTCTCATTAATTAAATATATAAATGTCAAAAATTTCAGATGGTTAATAACTGTTAGGAGATGAAAAATTATATACATCATTTTGTGACTGATCGTGGATGGAACATTTCACAGCTGAAATCACTAAAGGAGAATTCAATATCCATATTGCCACATAACCATCTTGGTGAATTAGATTATAACTATCAGGATAAAGTTGCTATTGTAACAGGTCCTTCCTCTGGAATAGGGCGGGCAATTGCAATAGAGCTTGCTAATAAAAAGACTAAGGTAGTACTTGCCTCCCGCAACGTGAATAAACTCCATGAGTTAAAGGACGAGATAATTGAGAATGGCGGACTCGCTGTTTCTTTTCCAACAGATGTTACCAGTGAGAAACAATGTAAGTCCCTAATAGAGAGTACGGTAAAAACGTTTGGGAAGGTTGATATATTGGTTAACAATGCCGGAATATCGATGAGAGCAAATTTTAAGGATGTGGAATTAAGCGTCCTGAAAAAAGTCATGAAAACGAATTTTTGGGGTACAGTTTATTGTACCAAATATGCCCTTCCACATATTCTCAAGCAGAAAGGTAGCATTGTGGGCATATCATCTATCTGTGGTGTTACCCCTTTACCAGGAAGAACTGGTTATTCAGCTTCCAAACATGCCATGGATGGGTTCTTAGAAACTCTAAGAATTGAGAATAGCGAGAACGATCTCCATGTTTTGCTTGTTCATCCAGGCTTTACAACTTCCAACATAAGAAATGTAGCGTTAAACGGTTGTGGTGTGCCTCAATTAGAAACACCGTTTAAGGAGGAAAAACTTATGCCAGCTGAAAAGGTTGCTAAGGAAGTAGTTATTGGAATTGCCCACAAGAAGAAAGATATAACACTTACAAGTGATGGTAAACTGATAACATGGATATATAAACGAATGCCAAATATGGCGGAACGTTTAATTTACCATGAAATGAAAAAGAAAGATCTTTAAGCTTACATGAGCGAACCCCCTTGAATAGGTAAGTTTTCGGTATTGTGGGTTTACCACTGTCTTTTCCATGTCAATAGTT
>JAOZQY010000260.1 GCA_029931975.1 Bacteroidales bacterium
TTTTCAGGCCAAATTCAATATATATGAAATTTGAACAATATCACATTGCCGGGGGAATAAAGACCAGTATTTCTAAACTGGGATATAAAAAGCCCACCGACATTCAATTTAAATCCATTCCTCCAATCTTAAGAGGTGAAGATGTTTTAGCCATTTCGCAGACAGGTACAGGTAAAACTGCTGCCTTTGCCATACCTGTTTTACATATTCTGCAGGAGCACAAAATTGCCGGTAGGCCGGATGGTGTAAAGTGCCTGGTTATGGCGCCTACACATGAGCTGGCTTTGCAAATAGATTCTGTTTTTAAAACATTGGGCAAACATACAAGAGTGAGCTCTTTTTGCATTCATGGCGGTGTAGATCAGGAACCACAAATTGAGCAGTTGAACGAAGGAGTGGATATTTTAATTGCTACCCCCGGGAGAATGTTTGATTTAGTAAGCCAGGGTGCGCTACATTTACAGCGAGTGGAGATTTTAGTTTTAGATGAGGCCGACCATATGCTCGACCTGGGGTTTTTTAAGGATATACGCGATTTAATGCGTCACATTCCTAAAAAACGTCAGACTCTTTTCTTTTCAGCAACCATTAACGAAAAGATAAAAAAACTTGCATACTCCCTGGTTACCAATCCCATTCGTATTCAAATCTCACCTAAAGACCCCGTAGCAAGGAATATTGAGCATGCGGTTGCATTTATTGGAATGGATGATAAGCGTTTTTTCTTAGAGGCTTTAATAAAAGATAATTCTGAAAAGAAGATATTAGTGTTTGTAAGAACCAAAATACGTGCAGAGCGTGTAAAGAAAGCTCTTGAAAGAGTGCATATATTTGCAGATTCCATACACAGCGATAAGTTACAAGAGGAGAGGGCACTAACCATGGATAGTTTTAGAAAGGGAGAATTAAAAGTTTTAATTGCAACTGATGTAAGTGCCAGGGGAATAGACATACAAAATGTAGAATTCGTAGTAAATTATGACTTGCCCGATACTTTAGAAAACTACGTGCATAGGGTTGGCAGGACGGGGCGCGGAAGTCAAAAAGGACAGGCTGTTTCGTTTTGCAGTTTAGAGGAAGAAGAACTTCTTGAAATTATTGAAAAGAACCTGGGTAAAGCCATCCAAAGAATGGAAATTTCTAAAAAGGATTATAAATACACTCTGGAAAGCTCTGAAAATAAATCTAACGATTGGCGATCGCTGTTAGAAGAGGAAGAAGAATACAAACGAAAAAAGAAAAAACGGAAATCCAGGAGCTAATGTTGTCAGATACATATTCTCTATCTTTAAACATCAAACCCTAAAAAATCAGAATAATGAAACTTTCTAACAAATACATGTCAGGTTTGCACACAGTCTTATATATGTTTGTATTTCTGTCTTTTACCTTGCCAGCTTACACTCAGAATGCCATTACTTCACCTGAAGACTATTTTGGATTCAGGATGGGAGAGGATCGTGTTCTGGCACGGTGGGATAAGATTGTAGAATACTTCAATCTGCTTGAGGAAGAGAGCGATAGAATACAAGTGGTGAACATGGGACCTTCATCAGAAGGACATCCTTTCCTGATAGTGCTGATCACCTCACCTGATAATTTAGCCAGGCTCGAACATCTGCAGGAAATCAACAAGAAAATCAGTAACCCGGAGGGAATTTCCCGGGAAATGATTACACAATATATAAAAGAGGGTAAAGCAGTTATTTTTCAATCCATGGGACTCCATGCCTCCGAGGTTGGTGGTACACAAATGACACCCGAGCTGGCATATGACCTGCTTACCAAAAATGATAATGAAACAAAGCTGATTTTGGACAATGTCCTTTTCTTCATGATACCCTGTATGAACCCCGATGGCGAGGTAATGATTGTAGATTGGTACCGGGAGACTGTTGGCACAAAATACGAAGGAGTAAGCATGCCATGGCTCTATCACAAATACTGTGGCCACGATAATAACAGGGATGGTGATTTCCTTAACCTGCAGGAGTCTAAATATATTGCACAGGCAATGTATGTTGACTGGGCACCTCAGGCTTATATAGATCATCATCAGATGGGCTCGTATGGTGCAAGGTTTTATGTTCCGCCATATTGCGATCCTATTCGCCCATGGGCAGATCCACTGGTATGGCGGGAGATGAACTGGTATGGGTCACATATTGCCTTTAAGTTACAAGCAAAGGGATTCCAGGGAGTTTTAAACTCTGCGCAATTCTCAGGCTGGGGCCATTTTGGCTGGCATTGGATAACCCCATTTCATAATATCACAGGAATGCTTACCGAATCGGCCAGCACCAAACTTGCGACACCTGTTTACATTCAGCCTGAACAGCTCAAAGGAGGTTCACGAATGTTTCCGGCATACGAAGCACAGGCTTCCTTTCCGGATCCGTGGCTGGGTGGCTGGTGGCATTTAAGGGATATTGTTGAACAAATGAAGGTTTCGGCATGGTCATTATTAGAAATGGCAGCATTGAACAAGGAAACTGTCCTGGAAGCAGCATACCTGAAAGCCAGGAATCAGATTGATAAAGGGGCATCAGGAGATGTGAAGGCACTGGTTATTCCTGCAAAGCAACATGATCACCTCACAGCCGTAAAGATGGTCAACATTCTGCTGCGTTCAGGGATAAGGATTACAAAAGCTGCC
>JAOZQY010000001.1:0-10180 GCA_029931975.1 Bacteroidales bacterium
GGGATCAGGAGGTCTGAATTTTGTCTTTTGTGCTTCCAGCGACGATGTGTCCATAACCAAAACTCAGGCTGATTGAGTATGGTTTTTTCAAGTGCCCTGAAATAAGCCTCAGTAAGATCATGGTCTTTAATTTCCATAGGCTCATCAGAGAGCTTTTGAAAGGATACATCATAATATCCTCTTCTTTTCCACTCGATATGCATATAGACCACTGCCTGGTTATTCTTTTTAGCTATTCTTTCAAACCCTGTAATTGCTGGTGTATCCTGGTTTAAGAAACGCGTCCAGTATTTTATCCCATTTGCTCTTGGACTCTGGTCCCCAAGGATAAATGTAGCAGTTAATTCATTCCTTGATTTGTAATCAAGCATGGCTCTGAATATTTTTTTCATAGGCAGGGGTACTACTCCAAATCGTTTTGACACGTAATCATAAAATCTGGAGAAATGTGTAAATGAAGGGGGCTGATATACGGCCAGAATCTTATGTTTTGTGACCAGGGCCAGGCTTAAATACCATTGCCATGTAGCATGGTGCCCGGTGATGATGATAACGCTTTTGTTTGACTCATAAAGTTCTGTAAGTAGTTCTGGATTTACATAAGAGAATCGTTTCAGTATCTGTTTCCGGGTAAAATGAAGGACTTTGAAAGATTCAATAATTTGATCGGAGAAGCGTCGGTAAAATTTCTTGCATAATTTTTTAATTTCCTCAGGGGATTTCTCTGGGAAAGCGTTTTCCAGGTTTGTAAGGGTTACTTTCTTGCGATAGGATGCAAGGTGATATATAATAAGGAAGAGTAGATCTGAAAGAATATAGAGTACCCTTAAAGGAAGTAGATTTAAGACCCACAAGAACCCAAACAACAAATAGTAAAGTAATTTTGACATTCCTTTTGTTAATGATTTAAGCTGTAAAATAGGTGGATTTTCTTACGTAAGGAATCTCGCCTTTTATATATTTATTTTTTAGTAAAAAGTATCTTACAATCATAGGGGCCTCCCAATACAATCTATTGAAATGGAAATTACAAAATGAGGAGCTAAAAGCTGTCATCCACTGCTGATTTTTGTGAGCGAGATGAAACTGCTTTACCACCCAGTCTTCTTGTATTCTTTTTTGAACCTGTGAATCAGGTTTTTTCTGCTAGCAACACTGGCTGTGATTACGCCGTTCAGTGGTGTTAATCCCTGGGCAAAAATATCTTCACCGGTAAAGAAGAGGTTTTTCATGCCCGATCGGGGGGATAATTCCGGATTAAAGGCTTTTTGTATATCAAGACCAAACATGGATCCCTGGTCGTGATGGGTAAAATTCTTGACATCCAGGGGTGTAATTAATCTGGTGTAAGCCACATGCTTTCTTAATCCCGGGAACCTTTCCTCCAGGCGATCGAGATAGTTCCGGGTGATCCGTTCGGTGAGTTCCATATACTCCTGACTATCCTGTTTGCCTTCATACTTTTTAAAGTATTCATACCTGGTTTCGTGATGCATCTCTGCCGTCTGATACTCAGGATCCTGTTGATCTGTATTCAGAATCGATGGGAATGAGATGGTCAGGTCATCACATACCCAGGTTTTTTTAGTTGGATTCCGCGACATGGTAGATGGATCGCCAATCACTGTTTTGTAGGCGGTTCTCCCGATATTAAAAGATGAAAGATCACCTTTAAATCCAATCAGTAGCTCCAGTAGTGAGGGGACCGGATGATGCTTCTCAAGGGCTCCGGCCAGTTTGGCAGGTTGTTCCTTTTCCGGGACAAGCCTGAACAGGGTCTCTTTTATCCCGATGGAACTCACAATCTTGTCTGCAAAAATGGTGCTTCCATCTTCAGTCTCCACACCAGTGGCCCTGCCCTTTTCAAAAATGATTCTTTTGACTCCTGAAGATGATCTGGATTCTCCGCCTTTTAGCTGCACGGTGCCCATCAGTGCTTCTACCAGCGCTTCACCTCCACCATCCGGGTAGAACATGCCATTAAATTGCATATTCTGGGCATAGGCATAGAAGGGGAAAGGGGTTTCCTCAAGGGGGATTCCAAAGTAGTGGGAGAATGACAAGAGGATGGCCCTCAGCTTCTTATTCTCTATTTTCAAAACATGATCCACAACCTCAGTAACGGATTTATCCATATGAGGCAGCATCTTAAATGTTTTGGAAAATCCGAACATGATTCGGGCAATGGCTGGCGGAAACCTCTTTGGAAGGGAAAACATACCCGATTTTTTTTCAAGAATATCCAGGTATTTGAAATAGAGATCAATAAGTTTACTGTCAGCGGGGAACTCAGACTTCAATTTCTCAAGCATCTTTCCCTTATCATTTACAAAGGAGAATTGATAATCCAAATCGGGGAAATACTTGATCTGACATTCGTCATCCAGCGGAGAGAACTCTGCCTTACCTCCTGTGATTGCTTTGAGCAGCATATAATCGACGCTGGTACTGGAATAGTCACATACCCACTGTATTCCCGGGAACCACTTCCAGTTGCCGCTCTTCGGCTCGGTGAAACCAGCCATTGATCCGCCCAGTGAAGGATTCTTTTCAAGCACCAGAACTTTGTAATTACACTTGGCCAAAGCTGCGGCACAGGACAGGCCGCCAATACCGGAACCAATAACTATGGCATCAAATTGTTTTTCAGACATCTCTGCTTCTTTTCTTGCAAGGTAGCAAATAGCAATTTCCCATACCTAATTAATGCCAATGAAATCATAATCTACTTTGCTTTGAAAGTTGCACGACTAAGAGCCCTTTAGTATTTCTGCCAGGATGTCTTTTTCTTTGGAAAGGGCCATGCGCTTCACAAACTGATAGTCTTCAATTTTCATGCTGTCAAACCACCCTTCCCAGAGTTCTATGACGCGGTCCCACTCCATGTCCTTATCGCGTGGAGCAGCTTCCATAAGAATGACTTTCAGATCGGGATATTTCTCTTTTACAGTCTGAAGTTTGCTCAGGTCCTTTCCCACAATGGGGTATCCGTCTGTAAATAGAAACAGGAAGTTTTGAGTCAGGGTATCCCTAACATAATCGACCTTCAAATCTTCATAAAAGTACTTCCAGATGTCGGCTCCATAAAAGTCTTTTGGATTGTCGCTGAAAACCGCCTGAGCATATAACTCATCCAGGTTATTGTAAAAAAGTGTGCGTCGCTTTTCTTCCGTTTTCCTGCGCAAAACGCCTGGTATGTTTTCAATGTTAACATAGAGGCTGTCTTCATAAACTTCATTTCTGAGATCGGCACCACGCTGGTGGGCAATAACGACTTTGATCTCATCCCGGGAGCGCAGGTATAGCTTACTCCTGACCTGGGCTTCGAAAAGAGTATAGATATGTTTGATCAGTTCTTTATCGCGCTCTGGCTGATCGTCCTGGACAATCAGGCGATCGCTCAGGTCCAAAAGAATGATATAATTGTGTTTGACGGCCATGGGGATTTCTTTCTCCTCCTGGGGTGGCATGCATGATGCAAGAAGCAGCAATGCTATGAAAACCGGACTATATCGAATGAGTTGTTTCATTTTTCTGGATGATTTTGATTAAGCAAGAACTTATATGCCCCGGCGTTTGATCACCTTTACTGTACCTGATTTGATTGCATGTTTTTCTTCAAACTCCTTTTTAATATTCACGCATTTCATCTTTACCTCTTTCAGGTTTTGAGGGGATAGGTAGGAGATCCATCCCGTGGTGAACTGATCGATATAAGATTTTAGATTGCCCAGAATCACCGTGCCAATGTCTTCACGAAGGTTGGCAATATCGAATCTGATGGCATCCTCGGGTACAAACTTGCTTTGAAGCTCTTTAACATCATTCCGAAGATGTTTAAGGATCTTTTTGAGATTAACGGTAACAAGGCGCTTGGCCCATTCCCGAACTACGGAATCAAGCAGGATACTCCAGAGCAGGTAAACAATAAATCCCAGGAAAAGAATCATGTAAAAGGCAGGATCGCCGGCCCATGATTTGCTTCCTAGTCCCATTAATTCTTTGGCATATTCTAAGTTGTTGTGAATTAGTATGGCTAGCAGAAAATCCACAAAGAAGGTAACGCCAATCAAGCCACCCAGAAAGACAAATTTGTATTTGTGTTTCAATTCAAGAATAACATGAAAAGCCCAACCAAAGGCATAGAACACAAAGGGTACCAGGAAAAGCAGGAAATTATATTGCAGGGCTTCTGCCAATTCTGCAGGTTGTGGCATGATGCTGCCTGTTCCCAGTCCAGCTGCTATGCGACTGGCAATTCCTTCAAAATCGGTATATAAAGCCCTGTAAGCTGCCGAGACATAAAAGAAGAACAAATAGCCGGTGAGCATGATCAGGATAAACGTACTGATGCTGAATTTGAAGGGGGAGAAAGTCTCCCTTTTCATAGCTTCCGGATCATTTTCATATCTTTTCCGGAGATCCAGCAACTCTTCACGACGCACATCAATTTTGTCTTGTTTTTCCTTGATCTGGGCGTTTAGCTTCTCATTCTGCTGACCTGTCTCCTGAAGTTTTGATTCAAGTTGTTTGAGCTTGCTGCGCTTTTCGGGTTTTTCGTCTTCATTCAGGCCGCTGAATTTTTCGTCAACCAGGTCCCCGTTCAAAATCATGTTAAGGTAGGACGTATAGATATCCGGATCGCCCTTCACATTCCCGGATTTTTCGTATCCGAATTCCTGCAGATTGACATATTCAGTCTGGTGAATGGCTTTTTCTGTCTTAGTTGGTGTTGTAGATTTAGGTTTTTCCATCGGGCTAGGATTGGTTAATTCGTCAAAAACTGATTAGGTATACGCAGGGACAAAGCATAAGGTTCTACTAATCTCATTTGAAGAAGTAAAACGCAATAGACTAGCATATTATTGTAGGTGTTGGCGGAGATTTCCTGAAGTTAATTTTTTTCAGAAAACTATTGTTCGTCAAAATTAATTAGCCCAGGGTGATGGCATGGAAGGTGCTCTATGCAGCATTGTGCCTGTTTGAAAGTTTCTTACTAATATACTAAAATCACAGCCCTATATGTCAAGTTTATGAGGGATTGGGCCTCACTGGACTGGCCTGAAAAATATTTGAATTCTGAAACTTTTACTAAATTGATCGAGTTATACCTTACACTGAGATTAATATACTGAATATGACAAAGAGCCCTTATTTATTCCTGATACTCCTTGTTCTGACAACAATATCTTCCGCGATCAATGCCCAGGAAGCAAACCCCTATCTTTCTGAATGGGATCATCTGGATCTGTCCGGAAGCAAACTGCCGGTGTTAATGCCTTATAACCGGATTATAGATCCGGCGGGAGAACAGATTTACTTTGGGAGTTCGAATCTTGAAAATCATGCACTTGATTGTGCCCTGTCGCCCGATAAAAAAACCCTGGCTATTATGGGTCGTTACAGGGTACTGTTTTATGATATCAAGTCCCGTCGCCTGGTTTTTGAACTCATACCGGCAAATGAAGATGGTTTGTTGGGGGCAGTAAACACTTATTCCGGAATTAAGTGGTATAGGAAGGAAGGAAAGCAATATGTCTTGTGGAGCCTGGTGAGTCAAAGAACCAGCTCCTATGTGATCATGGCGCAGTGGGATGGAAAAGAAGCTAATATAAGCAAGCGTTACCAGTTTATGCCTGCAGCCCCTTCTCCGGTTGCTCTACCCAATGAGATTGAGATCATCAGGGAAGCCTCGGAAGATTTTCTTTACGTATGTCTGAACGGGAATAACCAGCTCGTGAAAATTAATTTGGACAAAGGTGATATTATATGGGAAGCAAATGTAGGTGTTGCCCCCTATGGAGTTGTTGCAGCAAACGGGAAATTATATGTCACCAACTGGGGTGGTAGTATCCCGGATAAAACAGATCCGGATGTAGCCGGCGTACCCTGGGGAAAAGCAAAGGTCGATCCGGAAACCGGATCCATTCGTGAGGGGTCCGTTACAGTGTTGGATCCTGCAACAGGAAATGTACTTAATGAAATTATTGTTGGGCTTCATCCCAACGATATTGTAAAGAGTCGGGATGAGAAATATGTTTATGTTTCCAATGCCAACAGTGATTACGTTTCGGTAATTGACACCAGGGCGGAAAAGATTACAGAAACCATTTCAGTCCGGCTCTTAGGAGATGAAAATCCTTTCTGGGGATCCTCCCCAAATGGACTGGCTATTTCGGGTAAGGGGAAAACTCTTTATGTGGCCAACGGGATGGATAATGCCCTGGCTGTTGTTAGGCTGGGGAGCAAGGCATCCTCTAAAGGAAAAGCTGATAAAAGTGTTGTTAAGGGGTTTATCCCCACAGGGGCTTATCCTGGTGCTGTATGTCTGGTAAATAACAGGGATCTGTTTGTGGCCAATATTGAAGCTGAGGGAGCCAGGATAGCCGATACAACAATCATTCCCTCGGGCGAGGTCGCCTTTAACTCGCATCGGATGATGGCATCTGTCTCAAGGATAACAGTGTCTGGTAAGAAACAGTTGGCACGCTATTCGGAGCGGGTTGTGAGATCCAGCCTGCTTTTCCGGATGAGTCTTTCCCTGGAGGAGCCACGAGAAGATATGGCTTCCCTTCCTGTTCCCGCCCGTATTGGGGAACCATCAGTTTTTAAACATGTGGTCTATATTATTAAAGAAAACAGGACCTATGACCAGATACTGGGTGACATTGAAGAAGGAGACGGGGAGTCTGCTCTTTGTATTTTTGGTGAAGAAATAACTCCAAATACGCACCAGCTTGTTCGGCAGTTTACGCTGCTGGATAATTATTATGTTTCGGGAAAATCCTCAGCTGAAGGACATCAATGGACCGATGCTGCAATCGTTACTGATAATATTGAAAAGAATGTAAGGAGCTGGTTCAGATCTTATCCGCATGTGCAAACCGATGCGCTGGTTTATAGCCCAGGAGGCTTTCTCTGGGATAATGCGATCCGTCACGGAAAGAGCGTTCGCATCTATGGGGAGGCTGCCATTCCTGTATTTAGCGATAGTTTGACCTGGAGCAGCATCTTTTCAGATTTCCAGAGTAATAAACCCTTCGTTTTCACCAATAAAACAAGCATCAAACCTGTAGACGACTTGCTTTCACCAACATATCCCGGCTATGATCATCACATGGTTCCTGATGTATTAAGGGCCAAATCATTTATAGATGAGTTGCATGCCTATGAGGAGATGGAGGGTGACCAGTGGCCGGAATTGAGCCTGGTAGCTCTTCCCAATGACCATACTGCCGGAACTAGACCAGGATTTCCCACTCCAAGAGCCATGGTGGCCGATAATGATCTTGCACTGGGCCAGATTGTGGAAGCCATTAGCAAAAGCAGGTTCTGGGAGAATACGGTCATATTCGTTACCGAGGATGATTCACAGTCCGGATGGGATCATGTTTCGGCCTACCGGACTGTAGGAATGGTGATAAGCCCTTACTCACAATCACAAACCCTGGAAAGTACTCAGTACAACCAAACCTCCCTGGTACGCACCATTGAACAGATATTGGGCCTTCCGCCGATGAATATTGTGGATGCAACTGCCATGCCGATGTTTGATTGTTTTGTTTCAACACCAGACTACTCCACCTATACTGCACTACCCAGCAAAATTGCCCTTGATGAAATGAACCCGGAGCTGAATGCTCTGAGCGGCAAGGCATTGTATTATGCCAAAAAGAGCATGAATCCGGAGTTTACCCATGTGGACAGGGGAAATGATCAACTCTTGAACAGGATTATCTGGTTCGCTCTCCGGGGGAAAGAAAGCTACCCCAAAGCGTTTTCGGATGGAGAGGAGGATGACGATGATAATTAGTCTTGTCCGGGTTCAGCTTAAGAAGCTGCAGGCTTTATCGAAGAATAAGTTGCAGCTTTGAATTTGGGCTTAATGAAGGTATGGAGGGGTGATTAACAGAATCCTCCCTACAGTTTATAATACTCTTCCCATCCCCTTCGTGGCGGTGCACCTATCAGCATCTGGTTTGCATATTTATTGTTGGTGATCTGCCTGGTAACCGGATCGAAAACCAGCCTGCTGCTCAATCGTTGTGCTGCTACGCCCAGGTTGAAGACCTGGCTAAGGGGGCCTGCAATATCAAAGGACGAACGACATTTTTCCTCACCTTTACATGCCAGCAGGAAGTTCTCGAAGTGATTGGACGGACTCAGCGGGACCTCTGGCAGGGAGGGTGCCAAAGCAGCAGCTTTTGTTTCAGGAATGATTCTTAATGTGGCACCATGAGTAGCACCTTTGAAGATCAGATCCTTGCTATAGATAATTTTTCCGGGTGGAAGTTTTGCGGGTTGAACAGCCCCGTTACTTGGAGGTGGAATATTGGGATCTATCTCAGCAACACCATAACCCTCGGGAACAGCAGGGATATTATCCAGGCCATCGTACCAGGTTATATCCACCGGTGGCATATTTCCTCGCTTGGGGAACTTGAAAACAAGGGTAGAGGAAAAGGGAAAGAAAAATGAATTATGCCCTTCTAGTCGCCTGGGCTCTATTTCGGTGGGTAAACCCAGTTCCAGGAATTCATGCGCTGTATCCAGGATATGTGCTCCCCAGTCGCCCAGTGCCCCCATTCCAAAATCGTACCAGCAACGCCACTGACCATGATGATAATCCTTATTGTATTCGTGGTATTGTGCCGTACCCAGCCAGGTGTCCCAGTCCATTGTTTCTGGTAAGTCTTGCTTCTCAGGGAATTTGGTGATGCTTGGATCGAAAGAGTGCCAGCGACGGGAATTATTCATATGGGCAGTAATGGCTGTTACATCTTTGATGATCCCTGCCTCTTTCCATGCTTTGAATTGGAAATAGTTAGCTTCGGAATGTCCCTGGTTTCCCATCTGGGTAGCCACATTGTATTTTTTTGCAGCTGCCATCATCAGTTCAACCTCCTGAAAAGTTCTGGCCAGAGGCTTCTCAACGTATACGTGCTTACCCAGCGACATGGCCAGCATGCTGATGGGGAAATGTGAAAAATCGGGAGTACCCACACTTACAGCATCAATTTTATTCCCCGTTTTGTCGAACATCTTCCTGAAATCCTGGAAGCGGGGAGCATCTGGAAACATTTCCATAAGTTCAAGTGTATGCTTGCCACCCATATCCACATCGCAGAGTGCTACGATATTTGCCAGACCTGTTGCATGAAGGGCTTTTGCAATTTCGCCTCCCCTGTGACCAATGCCCACGCAAGCGAGGTTGACTTTCTCGCTGGGCAGATAGGATTTCTTTTTAGCATTGGCAAAAATCACTTCTCCCGGGATGATTGAGATACCTCCGGCAGCCAGAAGACCCTTTTTTAGGAAATCGCGTCGTGGATGTACCTTCCCCTGAAGGTGAATGTTTGAGTTATGTTTCATCTTATTAGTTCATGTTTATTTTACTCTTTTATGATCCTTGCAACACTTTGCAACTGGTCACTGTGGATATTGATCAGATACATCCCGGCCTTGAATCTGCTGATATCAAGATCAGTCTGGGTGAGCCTGTCCAATTCCTTAACCATAAGGATCTTGCCAGTGATATCAACCACCTTAAGGATCACATTCGTATGTTCATTTTCCATACGGATGCTTACATATTTATTGGCTGGGTTTGGATAAATCGCATAGGCCTGATGCATCTCATTTTCAACTCCTGTATAATCCAATGTATAACATTGGGAGGTATCGGAGCATCCACTCTGAGTCACAATTACAGCATACTCTCCACTCACACCGTATCCGAATGAACTGGCGATTTCTCCATCCAGTACAGAACTATCAACACAAGTAATCCACTGATATGTACCCGCTGTTTCAACAGTTAATTTGCCATCGGCAGTAGTGACAACAATCTCACCTATTTCATTATTGGTGACTGTAAATGAATATTGACTAGTGTTTCCATTTCCATCATCCAGTGTGTAGCTTACCGTAGTCACACCTGGATTGAATAGGCTTGCACTGGCATCTCCGAATCCGCTTCCTGTTGTAGCACCGCTTAGCTCGTAGGCAGTGCCTGGTATTGAACAGTTATCCGCGATATCAGTTAATTTGATTGAGCTTACAGTTCCATCACATGTGACTACATCATCTGGACTGGTAGCTGTTGGGGCTGTTATGTCATCCACAATCACATTCTGGGTCTGTGTGCTTGTATTTCCATTTCCATCATCAAAGGTCCATG
>JAOZQY010000001.1:10280-119500 GCA_029931975.1 Bacteroidales bacterium
TACCTGCATCCGGGACCGGATCGCTAACATCATCAATGATCACATTCTGGGTCTGTGTGCTTGTATTTCCATTTCCATCATCAAAGGTCCATGTAATCACAAAGCTGCCCTGGGTATTGTAGCTTAGGGGATCCGTGGTGGTCCCTGTAATGCTTCCTGCACAGTTATCTGTAGCAGTGGGGGCAATTATGGAAGTTACTTCACACTCATCTGTTAAATCGGCAAGAGTACCTGCATCCGGGACCGGATCGCTAACATCATCAATGATCACATTCTGGGTCTGTGTGCTTGTATTTCCATTTCCATCATCAAAGGTCCATGTAATCACAAAGCTGCCCTGGGTATTGTAGCTTAGGGGATCCGTGGTGGTCCCTGTAATGCTTCCTGCACAGTTATCTGTAGCAGTGGGGGCAATTATGGAAGTTACTTCACACTCATCTGTTAAATCGGCAAGAGTACCTGCATCCGGGACCGGATCGCTAACATCATCAATGATCACATTCTGGGTCTGCGTGCTTGTATTTCCATTTCCATCATCAAAGGTCCAGGTGAGCACAGTTGTTCCCTGAGCTGTAATTGGAAAGGCAGTTGGTGTTGTACCCAGGATAACTCCTGAATATAAATCTGTTGCAGTAGGAGCAACCGGTGTTGCAGAGCATTCATCAGTCACATCCGCTAAGACTGGCAGGTCAGGGACCGGAGCTGTTAAATCGGTAATGGTTAATACATCTCCGGCAGAACCCATATAATAGAGCTCCTCCACTTCAGCAAGCACCGCATAAGTTCCCGGATCAATGGGCAAATCAGCTAATCCGTCGTAGGTCGTTTTCACATTTAAGCCCACTGGAGCGGTCGTTACGCTTGCAGCGATTCCTGAAGCTGTATACTCCTGCGACAGATCGCTCAGTGTTACAGTTGCTGCAATCTTATTCACAAGTTGATGACGATCAAAAGTAACAGGAGCATAAGTGGCATTTCCGGCCTGGGTGGCGCTGATTAAGGCTTCACCAGGATTATTTATGGTAGCTGTCGATCCTGTAACAGAAACGACCGTAGTGTTTGATGAACTAAAGGTAATCGGCAAACCGGATGATGCTGTTGCAGAAAGCGTAAAGTCAGCATCGCCATACGTCCTGTCAACCAGTTCGGCAAAACTAATAACCTGGACCAGTTTACCTGCCAGCTGAAAATCAAATGATTCCAGTACCCCGGTGGACTCTGCCGTTACTGTGCCTTTTGTATAGGCTACAGTTATGGCATTGGCAGTATTTAGATTTGGACTTACATACAAAACAATGGTGGTCGGATCGCCGGCTTTCAAAGCGCATGAGCTTGAAGAAACATCTACTCCATTATCCTGAACGGAAAATTCAAGATGTTTGCCCGTGGGGTCGGCCATATCACGGTCAAAAGTAATCTCGACCCGGTCGATCTGTTTTGAGGCATATAAAAAGTTGGGAATTCCCGGAGGTGACACATTCACTGTTATTATTTCATCTGCCGAAGTTCCGGTAAGGTCAGTAAAGTGAAAATCAAAATCTCCAACACCATTTCCTGAGGCTCCATTTGCGTTATAGATGACACTGAAACCAGCATCGCTTACATCCGTGGGCACTGTTGTAATCTCTGCACCAGGGACTCCTCCGCTGTTTTGATATAGGGTGCCTTCGTCAGGAAGGGAGGTCACTGTGGCGGTTTTTGATCCCGCATCTCCCCCTGTAAATAACAGGGAAATCGTTCGTTGGTCTCCTACTTCTAAATAGATTGTTTGTGGAACCGATAAAAGTGGCGGTGTTGCACTGGTATGAAATTGCCATATTTCGGACCATGAAATGGATCCTATTGAGTTCTTGGAATAGGCTGACCAAAAGTAGTCCTCGTCGGGTGATAAAACATATTCGTATGATAATTCAGTGAGGTCAGCAGAGGTATGGATTGGACTGCTCAGGTCTGAATTTTGAGAAATCACTACATAGTAACTGGTGGCATTTGAGGCGGCCTCCCACTGAAAGTTTACCGTGTCACTGACAGTGGAACCATAGGCGGGACTTAACAGTTGCGGAGTGCCTGATCTTGGTTCGGCATTGACCAGTATAATGCCATCATAAAGGGCATTTTCATCATAGGCATAGGTGCCTCCACCGGGTGTAAACAAAATGGCTCTCCCACTCTGGATGTATCCGGCAGTATTATAGGAACATAATACACCAGCAGAACCATCAATATTTTCTAAGCCTATGGTAGCTCCGCCTCCACTGGACCTGTCGGACGAAAGATCAACAATACTCCTGTACTGTGTCTGGATATTGTTCGAGCCTTCATATAAGATAACCTGAATGGTGCCTAATAATACAGGTGAGAACCAAAAGGACATATTTGTATATTGAACAACCAGTTTCCGGTTTGGAGCGGTGCCAATGGTGGTATACATAATATCTCCACTACTATGTATTACCAGATCGTCCCAGAACGGGGCGATGAAATTATTAGCTCCATCATTTGTAGGGATAATCGAATTATTATATTGCGTAGCTCCAGAGCCAAACATGACCAGACCATTGGAGGTCACATAAAAATTCGTATAGGTATTTCCGAAAAACTCAAAGCTAAAACCAATTGGGAAAGCTCCCCAGGCAGCATCATCCCGGTAGCCTGAATAAACCATTGTACCCGGATACTCAGTTTCTGTTGGAAGTGCAAAAGCAATTGTCATCACCGACACCAGTAGAGATGTCAGGAGTGTTCTTAATCTATTAGGCAAGGAATTCATCGTGATTCAGTTTTAAATGGTTCAGTTTTGCATAGTAAAAACCAGGCCGGTAATTTCTTCAAGTCGCTGCTTAAGGAGTAACCCTTGGTCACCGGTAAACACAACTTCACTATGTATGACTACCTGATGGGTAACCAGGTTGTTCCATACAGATAGCTGTTCGGCCAGCTCATCTAAGGTATGGGTAGTAATTGCAATGCTGTTAAATACAATAGCACCTTGCTTTGTGGGGGCATAGATGTGTAAATTCTCTATTTGCAAAGTACTGGCAGTATTTGCAATTTGCTCAATGGCATTGGGAGAGTTGCCATTTGTCCAGAATACATTTGCCTGACCGCTAAACTCGGTTTTGAGCTGAGCATAATTATCAGCTATCCTATCAATAACGATGAAATCTGAATAAGTCTGAGAAAATGCCAGTATTGCCGGGCTCATTAAAATGACTACAAGTATGGATTTTAATAATTTCATAACTGGTTTTTTGCTGATTAATAGATTCTCATATGGGTCCTGATTTGAAAGAGGAAGCCTTTTGCTTCCATATAAATGTACAAAATCTTTTTTATGGTTTCTGTATTTTTGCAGGGCAACGGAAAACTGATCGCAAATGAAACCAACTTTCTATTTGCTGGCAATGGTAATTTTTCTACTGACGGGAGGTGGATGAGGGAATTTATCAAAAGGTGTTAGTTTTGTGTCTCAAAGATCAACAACAAGAATCCAATGATCAAGAACTTTCTCAAAGATAGATTCCTTATTACCAAGCTCAGGAACAGGTTTATCCCTTCGGTACAGATTTCCCAGCGGCAGTTGTTTCATCACTATGCAGAACTGGCGTGTAAGGATGAGTTACCTGCGTTTTCCGAGACTGGCTTCCGGGTCTTCTCCCAGTTTGAGGAGGATGGGAAATTGCTATTTATTTTCTCGGTCATTGGTATGGACATCAAGAGTTTTGTGGAGATAGGATCCGATGACGGGGTAAATAGCAACTCGGCCAACCTCTACTTTAATTTCGGCTGGCACGGTCTCTTTATTGACGGAAATCCCCATAGTATCAGGCGGGGACGGAAATTCTTCAGTAAGTATCCCCACCCCTGGTTTTACAAACCGAAGTTTGTTTGCGATATGGTTAAGCGTGAAAATGTGAACCAGTTGATTGAAGGAGCCGGTTTCAAAGGAGAGGTTGGCCTGCTCTCCATAGATATTGATGGCAATGACTACTGGGTATGGGATGCCATTGAGGTAATCGAACCCAGGGTGGTGATCATCGAGACTCACAATGAATTTGGAATGAATAATATTGTGGTTCCTTACGATCCGGAGTACTTCTATCCCGGTAAACATCCGGTTTATCACGGGGCTTCGCCGGTGGCTATGACGAAACTTGCCAATCGCAAGGGCTACCGCCTGATAGGAGCTAACGAGCTGGGGTTTAATTTCATTTTTGTGAAAAAGGGACTGGCCGACAAGCTCTTGCCGGAAGTTTCTGTGGAGTCCTTGCTCACCCATCCGTCCACCATTGAGGGATACCGGAAATTCGAAGCCATAAAGGATTGGGAGTACCTTGAGGGCTAGGTCAGCGGTTCTTTATACTGTAACATTTGCTTCCTTAGTACGTCTATTCATTAATTGCAAAAGCCTGATAGAATGAAATCCTCAAAACGCCTGGTCCTGCTATTATTTGCTCTGTTAATCTCAATCACAAGCCTGGCCCAGAGCGAGTATATGGAGCAGTGGCCTCAGTTCCGGGGCCCTTTTGCCAGCGGGATAGTGGAGTCGAATCTGATTCCCGACCGATGGGATGTCCACACCGGGGAGAACATTCTGTGGAAGAAAAGGATACCGGGACTGGGCCATTCCAGTCCGGTTGTTTGGGGCGACAGGATTTTTGTGACCACTTCAATTAGTGGGAGTGGGAGCGATTCCCTGAAGGTGGGGCTCTATGGCGACATCGATGAGGTAGGCGACCGTTCCGAACATGAATTCAGGGTCTACTGTTTTGATAAACTTAGTGGAGAAGTCCTCTGGGAGCGCCTGGCCCACAAAGGGGTTCCGGTAACTGAAAGGCATACCAAGTCATCCCATGCCAATCCCACACCTGCAACAAATGGCAAATATTTAGTGGCATTTTTTGGATCGGATGGATTGTACTGTTACGATTTTGAGGGAAAGCTGGTCTGGGAAAAGGATTTTGGAAGAATAAACGCCGGACCCTATACGGATCCCGATGTGGAGTGGGGCTTTGCCAGTTCACCCATTATTCACGAAAACAGGGTGATTATACAGTGTGACATTGTGGGGGATGGCTTCCTGGTTTCTCTGGATCTGGAAACCGGGAAAGAGATCTGGAGAACACCCCGGGAAGATGTGGCCACCTGGTCCACTCCTAACTTCCTTAATAAATATGGAGAGCGGCAGATTGTGGTGAATGGCTATAGCCAGATCGGGGGCTATGATTTTGATGCCGGGAAGGAACTATGGAGGCTGAGCAATGGGGGAGATGCCCCTGTTCCCACACCTTTTTTTGCGCACGGACTAATCTATATCCATGGGTCTCACGGACGCTACCAGCCCATATTCGCCATTCGTCCTGAAGCCCGGGGCGACCTTACCCTTGACAGTGAGAGCACCACCAGCGCTAATATTGTTTGGAGCATCAAACGTGGAGCGGCCTATATACCCACCAACCTGGTATACGGGGATTACCTCTATAACCTTCGGATGAATGGGAATCTCTCCTGCTTCAACGCCCTTACAGGGGAGCTGATTTACAAGGAACGGATCCCGGAGGCTATGGGCATCACCGCTTCCGGAGTTGCTTCCAACGGAAAACTATATTACTCCCTGGAGCAGGGCGATGTGGTTGTGGTTAAAGCGGGCCCTGAGTTTGAGCTCCTCTCCAGGAATCCCATGGATGATCTGATAATGGCATCTCCGGCCATATCAGAAGATATGCTCTTCTTCAGAACACAACACTATCTTGTGGCGGTGGGAGGCTCCCGCTAGGTTCTTTTTTGCTTAATTAAACCAGTAGGAGAGTTTCAGTACGATACCACGGTTCTTGGTGTTCCAGCCCGTGGGGTATGCGTTCTCGGTGTAGACAATAAAAAGATCAGATACCGGGGCATAGCGCCACTGTAAGCGCATGTTCACATTTACATTATCTATTTGGTTGTTATACTGTACAAAGGTGGTGAAGAACAATTTCTCGGTAAAAGTAATATCCAGCCTGGGACCTACCAGGATGAGATCTGCACTGGAATAAGGAGCCGGCATTTCCACTTTGTTGTAGGAGGCCACCAGAGAAAGACTTCCAAAAGGCTGAACCCGGTAGTTCAGGTCTGCTTCTAAGCTGAGCTTTGTACCCCCATAATAGCCTCCGTAGCGTCCCCCCACCATAAAGGTAAAAAGCCTTTTCATGGTCGACAGGTAAGAGAGGGAGACTTCTTTCCAGTTGAATTCTTCACCTGCAGCAATCATCTCTCCACCTGTATGTGTGGGATCAAAAGGATCCAGGAGACGCACATATCCTTCTTCAATTCCAATACTAATCTGGCTGCGGTCCATCCATACCAGGGAATACTTAACATCAGTTTCCCGATCCGTCAGACTCAGGTCGTTGTCAAGAAAGAAATCCGATTCCAGGCTGGGTCCGTGCCAGGCTATCCGGTCCGACATCACATAAAACTTGTATCCAATGCTTGGATTGGTCTCGTTATATCCGGTCCGTCGAACGTAGCCCATTTCGGCAAGGTAATTTCCCCCCACATAAGATTGGCTTAGTCCGGCCGAGAACTGCTCCTTGTCATACTGAATCATTCCGGCAGAGGCAAAACGGCTTCCCTGGGGTCCCGGATTGAAAGAATGATGGTAGAAAACCTTTCCAGTCCAGTTGTTATCGGAGCTGGCAAAGTTAAATTCGGCTCCGGCTACTCGGTTAAAATCATAAGCATTATAGCTCGTATCCTCAGGGGTGACTATCACCTGTTTATTGGTCATAAAGACACCCACATTGGAACGTGCCAGAACCTTGCGCTGCAATACGGCTACGCTGAAGTTGTTGGCCGAATTAAGATCCTTGACTGCTGTCTGCATGTTCATGAGACCAATGCGCCAGTCTTCTCCGGGATTTCCACTTAGGCGGGCTCCGGTAATCACAGGTGAATTAAGCCCGATGCGCCGTGAAAAGAAGGGCCTGACAGATTGGGTTCCCAGGTTGGCAAAAAGGTCACTGTTTTCCAGGAAGAACTTCCTTTTTTCGGGGAAGAACAACTCAAAACGGTCCAGGTTTACCTGTTGCTGGTCCACCTCCACCTGCGAGTAGTCGGGGTTGATTGTAATATCCATATTCATGGAGGTAGAAAGGATCATTTTGGCATCCACCCCGGCATTTGGTTTATAGGAGACTGGATCACCAGACTCGATGTCGTGTGTGGCCTTGCCGGAAACATAGGGGATGACAGAGAAGCGAAGGCTTGAAGCCGGGGGAGCTTCCTCCCAGGCAAGAGTTCCCGTATGAGCCAGGCTGGCTGACTGGAACTGACGGGGTACAGGGGCCCAGGCTGATTTTTCATTGGTTTTTAGATCGAGCCTGCTGAAATTAATTCCCCATTCATCATCGCCCACCCGGTAACGAATGGTCCGGAAAGGGATCTTAAACTCGGCCACCCAGCGGTCTTCGTACTGGGCAACTGCTGAATACCATTTTCCATCCCATTCCAGGCTTACACTGCCTCCGTTGGCCTGGATGCCATCCCACTGGCCTCCAATACAGTTCACCCCGAAGGCGAAACCATTGGTCTGGTCGTTATAGGTATCAATGGCTGCAAAAAAGTTATCGTTTCGGTTGAAGTTCCAGTCTCTCCGGTAGTTGGTAGCTGGTCGTTTCCCTGGCATAGGGTCGTAGCAAACGATTCCCATGTACAGAAAATCATCATCATAGGCAATCTGCACCTCTGTTTGTGCTTTGGCATAGCCGGTATCGATGGGGGTAATCCGGTAGAAAGGACTGGTTTTCTGGGCGCGCGACCAGATGGCCTCATCCAGCAGCCCGTCAATCTCCAGGGCCTGGTCTGTCCTGGCTGCCTGCAATCTGAAATCTGCCCGGTTTATTGCGCTTGACTGAGCAACAAGTGTGTGGGAAATAGCAAATAGAATTAGCAGAGCAAAGAAAAATTTTATACGCATCTTAAGTAGTTTAGGAGCTGAACTGAGGGTCTCAGGAAATCAAACACATTCATGGGTCCTCCCATAACGATCAGCATATCCAGGGAAGAAGCATCGGGCAGGGCATCCTTTTTATAGAGACGCGTATAATGTAGAGAATGGTCGTTTTTCCAGACCCAGTCCGCAATGACTCCAGGTCCCTCGTAGGGCACATGCAAAAAGCACGCTATTCTTTTTCCTGAGTTCATTTGCATTTATCTTTGGTGAAACGGCAAAGCATCTCCCTGACCAGGTCAACGCTTTCAATATAATAGGAGGCCTTGGTGGTTTTGGCCCCCACTTTGATGGTGTAGGCACCTTCCGGCATCGCCTCAAAGGTAAATTCATCGGTCCAGTCGTCACCCACGGCCAGGATAAACTCATAGCTTGAATCTCCCAGTTTATGAGTGGCAGCCCTCCCTTTGTTAATTCCTGAGTATTTGATCTCCAACACTTTGTCCCCATCCATAATCTCCAGGTTCAAATTGGAAGTCAGAGTACGTAATTCATCTTTTAACTCCCATGCGCGCTGCAGCCCCAGGTCGGGGTCAGATTTCCGATAGTGCCATACAAGGGAGAAGTTTTTGTATTCAATAAAGGATTTTGGGGTTCGGTCCACATAGTATTCGAGTAAGGGCTCCACCGACTCCTTCCATTCATTGTTGATCTGTTCCATCATGTGCCAATTGTTACCGGGCTCTCTGAACCAGACGCCGTGCTCAGCCACAAAGTGGATGTTCCATTTCGCATCGAACCATTCGCTCAGGGTCTCTTTGTCCCGGCCACTAATAATTACAATGGTGTTATTTGCATCAGCGGACAGCCGTTCCAGGATCTCATAAAGATTCTTGTCTGGTTTTGCATCCTCAGGATTCTTTTTAAACCAGGCAAGAGTACCATCATAGTCAAGGAAAAGGATTCGTTTTTTACTGTCCCTGTAACTGGTGACTAGCTTCCGCATGCTGGTGATATTGATTTTTCGGGTGAGGGTATACTCCTGAATCTCTTTCACACTTTCAAGCCCCCTTATAAATTCGTTTGCCCAACGTCCAACGGTGTAACGATGTAAGCGCATCATCATCACCCTGTTCCTGCGGATTTGCTCTTCTTCCGGCATTTCTATGGCTTCTCGTATAGCCTCAGCTATGGCATCCAGGTCGTTAGGATTAACCAGTAGAGCTTCATGCAGCTCTTTGGATGCTCCGGCAAGTTCGCTTAGAATGAGCACCCCTGTTCCATCATGGCGGGAGGCCACAAACTCTTTGGATACCAGGTTCATACCATCCCGTAGGGGAAGGATCAGGGCGATGTCTGAGAGGGAGTATAGCTCGATGCGCTCATCCATGGAAAAGGTCTGATTAAGATAGCGTACAGGTGTCCATTGGATGGTTCCGTAGTTGCCATTGATCCTCCCCACAAGTTCATCAACCTGGCTTTTCAGGTTGAAGAAGGACTCGCTGGTCTCCCCTGATGGTATGGCCTGCACGATCATACTCACTCGCCCCTGGTACTCCGGGTAGGTTTGAAGGAAGCGTTCAAAGGCCCTGATTCGTTGGGGGATGCCCTTGGTATAGTCGAGTTTGTCGATGGAAATAATCAGCTTCTCCAGGTTTCCCGACTCTCTGAATAGCTTCATCTCTTCCTGGATGACCGAGGGCCTGGGATGGTTGCTGTGGATTTCCAGAGCCTTGTTTCGAAATCGTTCGTAGTTAATTCCTTTGGGGAAGACATCTACCTTCAGAGTCCGTTCTCCAATGGATATTCTGTTGAAGACCGAATCTACACCCATCAGGCGTCTGACTGAACTCATAAAGTGCCTCACATAATCATAGGTCTGGAAACCGATAAGGTCGGCACCCAGCATTCCTTCAACAATCTCCTGCCTCCAGGGAAGCAGTCGGAATATCTCGAAGGAGGGGAAGGGTACGTGGCTGAACAATCCAATGGAGATATCGGGTCGCTGTTCCCTGATCATCTGAGGCAGCAGGAGCAGGTGGTAATCATGTATCCACAGGATATCCCCTTCTTTAATGATCTCCAGGATCTTTTCGGCATACAGTCTGTTGATTTTCAGGTAGGCTTTCCAGGAAACTTCGCTGTAGGTAACATTTTCTGTGAAATAATGAAAAAGCGGCCAGAGGGTATTGCGAGAGAAACCATGAAGATGAAGGTTACGGTCCCGTGCCCTTGGAAATACAGGAACACAAAGAAAGGGCTTTAAGGAAGCTTCCAGCCTGGAGATATCCTTTGGTGTAAATTCATGGTTTTCAAAATCAGTGAGTCCAATCCATTCTGGTTTGTAGGCGCTGTAGAAATCCTGGAGCCCCGAAATGGTCTGTTCATCCGATTTCTTAATCAGGTATTTGTCATCTTGCCATTTGATATGTACCGGGAGGGAATTGGAGACAAGCAGGAGGCGTTTCATATGAGAATTTTTTAACCAGTGATTTGAAAGCTTCTATAAATTTAGATACCTTGATGGTCATTACAAAATATATAAATACACAACATGACATTTCAGCCCAAGTTTGATGCAGTGATTTTTGATCTGGATGGTGTAATTACTAAAACAGCCCTCGTTCATGCGGCTTCCTGGAAAAGGATGTTTGACGAATATTTAAAAAGCAGGGAGGCTCGATTTGGAGAAGCTTTTAGGGAGTTTACCCATGCCGGGGACTACCTGCCCTATGTGGATGGCAAGCCGCGTTACAATGGGGTGGCATCTTTTCTTGAATCCAGGGGTGTTGATATCCCTTTCGGTGATCCTTCCGACGATCCGGATATGGAGACTGTCTGCGGATTGGGCAACAAGAAGAATATAATGTTTAATAAGGTGCTGGAGGATGATGGAGTTGAGGTGTATGATAGTTCGGTGAAAATGCTGGAGGGTTTGAAAGCAGCAGGGGTGCGGATTGGTGTGGCCTCATCGAGTAAAAACTGTAAGCAGGTTCTGGAGACGGCAGGATTGCTCCACTTTTTTGAGACCCGTGTGGATGGCGTGGTATCGGCCGAGATCGGACTGCGGGGGAAACCGGAGCCCGATATTTTTACCACCGCTTGTGATAACCTGGGGATTGAGTACCATCGGGCTGTAGTGGTGGAAGATGCCGTTTCGGGTGTTCAGGCCGGACATAAAGGAAATTTCGGATTGACCCTGGGACTGGCCCGGGAGGATAATATGAAGGAGTTGCAGGTGGGTGGTGCAGATATTGTTGTGGAGGATCTGGATGATATCGGACTCGAGGGGATCAATGCCTGGTTCGAAAGCGGGATGGAACAGGATAGCTGGCTCTTGAAGTATCATGATTATAAGCAGGAGCAGGAGCGTTCCAGGGAGGCCCTGCTGGCTGTGGGTAATGGCTATTTTGGTACCCGGGGTGCGCTCGAGGAGAGCAGTGCCAATAAGGTGAACTACCCGGGGACCTATATCACGGGTTTGTTTAACAGGCTTGTCTCCAAAGTGGGAGAGCGGGATATTGAAAATGAAGATTTTGTCAATGCAAGTAACTGGCTTCCGCTTAGCTTTCGGATCGACAAAGGCCTCTGGTTTGAGTTTAATCCGGAACCCACTTTTAAGCTTAGGGAAATTCATCGTACCCTTGATCTTCGCGTGGGAGAGCTGCGGAAGGAGATGGTGGTGGAGGATCCTCAGGGCCGGCAAACCAGGGTGGTCTCGTCCAGGTTTGCCGGCATGGCAGATCCTCACCGGGCCGGGTTACGCTATGCTCTGACTCCTCTGAACTATGAGGGGAGCATTGAAATAAAATCAGGATTGCATGGAGATCATTGCAATGCAGGGGTAGAGCGTTACAACTCCCTGGAACAGCAACATCTCGAGGCTGTAACCGAAGACTCTTCGGGAGAGCAAATAGAGCTGCTTGTAAAGACCACCCAATCGGATATTTTTATAGCTGTTTGTGCTTCGCATTCCTGTACCAGGGAGAATGCATCTGAGATCGCTTCAGGAGAGGGATGGATCGAGAAGATCTTTTCCATGAAGGTCCGGAAGGAGCAGGAGGTGGTTTTGGAGAAAATGGTATCCATCTATACCTCAAGGGATCCGGGAGTGGAAGATCCCCTGGAAGATGCCCGTATCACCCTGGGAGCCATGTCGGCCTATGAGGGTGAGCTGAAGCTTTCGGCTGGACGCTGGAAGGAACTGTGGGAGCGAATGGATGTTGTGATCTCGGGCGACCGGGAAGCACAGAAGCTGATCAGGCTTCACCTCTTTCATATGATGGTAGTTGCTTCTCCGCACCATGCCGGTCTTGATTCAGGAATTCCTCCGAGGGGACTGCATGGAGAGGCTTACCGGGGACATATTTTTTGGGATGAACTTTATATTTTGCCCCTGTTCAATCTTCATTTTCCGGAAGTAGTTAAGTCGGTACTGATGTACCGATACCGCCGGCTTGATGCTGCAAGGGCTTATGCGAAGGAGTATGGCTACGAAGGGGCCATGTTCCCCTGGCAGAGTGGAAGTGATGGTCGTGAAGAAACACAGATTATTCATCTGAATCCCCTGTCAGGCGAATGGGGTGATGACTACAGCTCCCTGCAGAGGCATATCTCCCTGGCCATCGCCTATAATATCTGGAATTATTACCATGTCACGGATGACAAGGATTTTTTGGTAGAATATGGTGCCGAAATGTTGATGGATATCTGCAAATTCTGGGCAAGCAAATCCGCCCTGGGTAAGGATGGAAAGTATCATATCGATAAGGTGATGGGGCCCGATGAGTTCCATGAAACCCTTCCCGGATCAGGTGTTGGTGGATTAACAGACAATGCATATAGCAATATCATGGTGAGCTGGATGATGGATAAGGCTTTCAGGACCCTTGATATAATCGGTTTGGATCACAGGGAAAGGCTTATGAACGACCTTTCGCTCTCAGAAGAGGATTTGGAGTTGTGGGAGAAGATCATGCATGGTATAGCCTTGCATGTGTCAGATGAAGGGGTGGTAGAGCAGTTTCAGGGCTATTTTGGACTGGACGAATTGGATTGGGAACATTATCGCGATAAATATGGTGATATTCACCGGCTCGACCGGATTCTGAAGTCTGAAGGGAAGTCGCCCGATGACTACAAATTGGCCAAGCAGGCCGATTTTCTGATGAGTTTTTATACCCTGGGCACAGCTGATGTGCAACACACCCTGGAAGGCTTGGGTTTAGATCTGCCGGAGGATTTTGCCAAGCGCAATTTTGACTATTATATAAAGCGTACTTCTCATGGCTCCACTCTCAGCAGACTCGTACATGCCAGGCTTGCCTGGGAAGCGGGCATGATCGAGAGCGGCTGGGAACTATATAAAGATGCCTTACGAAGCGATCTCGTAGATATTCAGGGGGGAACCACAGGAGAGGGCATTCATAGTGGTGTTATGGCTGGTACCGTATACGATGTGCTGGTCTCCTATGCCGGACTGGACCTAAGGGGAGATGTTCCGAAGCTCAATCCGCAATTGCCCGGTCACTGGAAAGGACTCGATTTTCGGTTCTCCTTCAAGGGAAAGATATTTTTTGTATCCATAAATGGACCACAGATCAAAATCTCAGGAAAAAACATGGGAAAGGAAAAGATAAAAGTTCATCTTTGCGGAAAAGAAACAGAGATGTCCGAGGGTAAGGCAGTTTCAATGAAATTTAAATAATAAATTCAGGTTCAATGCTAGGAGATGTTTTGCTGATTAATGATATGCATAAGGAGGCTGCCCAGGCCATTTGTGAAAAGGTGATGGCCAACCGGGAAACCAAGGATGAACGCTACCGCTATGTGGTAGGTATATCGGGAGAATCGGGTTCAGGAAAATCTGAGCTGGCTCATACTCTGGGTACTTGTTTGAAGTCACATCATATCAGGGTGAAAGTGATTCATACCGATAACTATTACAGAATTCAACCTCTGTTGCGGGAGGAGTGGCGCAGGAACAAGGGCTTTGATAAGATTGGGCTTGGAGAATACGACTGGGTTAAGATAAGGAAAACACTGAGGGATTTTAGGGAGGAGCAGGAGTGTATGATTCCCTGCATCGACCTGATTCCGGAACAGGTGGATAAGCTGATTACCGATTTCAGCAAGATTGATCTCCTGATTTTGGATGGGCTCTATGCCATTGGGGCCAAGGATATTGATATGCGGGTTTTCATTGACCTTACCTACCACGAAACAAAGATCAACCAGATTATTCGGATGAAGGAAGCCATGAGCGAATTCCGAATGGGTATCCTGGAACATGAACACCAGGCAGTGTGCACATTGAAAGAGTCTGCCGACCTTGTGGTGGATAAATCCTACCAGGTGGTTACCATGAAAGAATATCTAAAAGGGGAATAATTTTTTGAGATGGAGATTCCCAAGATTTTATACGTGGATGATGAAATCATCAACCTGGAGTTGTTTCAACTCACCTTCATGAATGTTTTCCAGGTGCTTGTTGCTGAATCGGCAGAAGAAGGGCTGAAATTACTGGCGCTGAATTCCGATATCCATGTGGTTATTGCCGATCTGAAGATGCCCGGGATGAACGGAATGGACTTTATCAAGGAGGCAAAGAAAATGAACCAGGAGAGGGTGTGCATGTTGCTCACAGGTTTTATGGAACCGAATATTATGATGGAGGGATTAAATAAGGAGTTAATATTCAGATATATATTGAAACCCTGGAATAAGGATGAACTTGACGAGAATATCCGGGCGGCTCTGAATCATTAGTTTTTTTGGTAGTTCATTATGTCCAGTCTACCTGCCAATGCGATAGGCGAGCTTCAGCAGTACAGCCTTGGTAGAATGAATATCCCAACGTAATTACAGGGCGGTGATTATTGATATTTTATGGATGACCACTGGCTCTTGCAGGTATTGACCCTCATCGGGCAGTATCTGGATGGCCCTCACAACATCCATACCCTTAATTACTTTCCCAAAGGCAGCAAAGCCCTGTCCGTCAGGATTCCGTTTACCCCCAAAATCCAGAGATGGCTGATTGCCAATGCAGATAAAGAATTCAGAGGAGGCACTTCCCGGTTTATTACGTGCCATGGAGATTACTCCGTCGGTATGCAGAATTCCTGTCTCCCGCGTAGTCTCATGGATGATGGTTGGAATTGTATCCACTATTTCATCACGGAAAAGGCCACCCTGAATCACTTCGATTTTCACCTTGTTATGTGGCTGGTTGTCCATTCGAACCACTCTGTAGAAGACGCTGTTTGTATAATCTCCTTTCTCAACATGAGACAGGAAATTGGTGGCTGTTACAGGGGCCAGTTTCGGATAGAGTTCAAGGGTGATATTTCCCCGATCAGTGTTAATCACCACCATGGGATCGGACCGGTCGCAGGAGACCGGTCCAATCAGCATGATGAGTAATAATATAGCTGTGAGTCTAACCCAGTTTATGTTTCTGAATAAATTCATTAAGTACAAACTCCAGGTTGGGTTCACCAATCTCCTGCAGGTCATAATAAACCCTTGTATTTGGCTTTTTAATGTTGATTACCCGATTCAGGTCGATGGGTGTACCAATAATTACCGAATCACAATCTGAATTGTTAATGGTAGATTCCAGGTCCTTCAACTGTTGCTCTCCATAGCCCATGGCAGGAAGCAGGGTCCCAATATTCGGGTAAATCTCGAAGGTTTCGGAGAGTTTTCCAACGGTAAATGGCCTGGGATCGACCAGCTCGGCGGCGCCATACTTCCGGGCTGCTATCACACCTGCTCCCAGCTTCATTTCTCCGTGGGTAAGTGTTGGTCCATCTTCCACCACCAGTACTTTTTTACCTTTGATTATGCCCGGATTATCCACCCTGATGGGCGATGCCCCATCAATTACCGTGGCCCCCGGATTTACTTTTTCAATACTTTCCCTGACAATCTGAATGCCTTCGGGAGAGGCACTATCCATTTTATTGATTACGATGGCATCGGAAGTGCGAAGCACCACCTCTCCGGGATAGTAGTCTAATTCATGTCCGGGCCTGTGTGGATCCACCACACCAATTGTCAGATCAGGCTTATAAAAGGAGAAATCGTTGTTCCCCCCGTCCCAGAGAATCACATCACATCCATCCGGATCAACTTCGGCTGCCCGTACAATGGCCTCATAATCGACCCCTGCATAAATCACATTTCCCCTGACCACGTGGGGCTCATACTCCTCCATCTCTTCGATGGTACATTTATGAAACTTCAGATCCTCCACTGTGGCAAACCGTTGCACTTTTTGTTCCATCAGATCGCCATAGGGCATCGGGTGCCTGATGGCCACAACCTTTAGTCCTTTTTTCATCAGTAATTCAATTACCCTTCGGGATGTCTGGCTCTTTCCGCAACCAGTTCTTACCGCGCAAACCGAAATAATTGGTTTGCTGCTTTCAATCATGGTATCATTGGTTCCCAGCAGTGTGAAATTTGCTCCTGCCGCATTTACTATGGCGCTGATGGCCATTACTTTATGGTAAGGAAGGTCGCTGTACGAGAAGACACAGGTTTTAACCTTCAACTCTTTGATTAACTGTGGCAGTTGATCTTCGGGGAAAATGGGAATCCCTTCCGGGTAAAGCCTTCCTGCCAGTCCTGTCGGATACTTCCGCCCGTCAATATCTGGTATTTGTGCTGCGGTAAATGCTACCACATTGTACTCCTCAACCTCTCTGAAATAGGTATTAAAATTGTGAAAATCTCTTCCGGCTGCTCCGATGATAAGAATATTCTTTCTGTTCATTTGTAATTGTATTTAGTGTTCGACAATCTCAAATTTATGCGAATATCCCTGTCGTTATACTGAATATGCTGTACAATAGCAATTGGTGATAATTATGTAGAATAACTTGCAAACAATTGCGTAATATTATATTAGGGATTTTTCGAATATTTATTCCGAAATTCGAAAAAGTTTAATGAGAAATGAATTTTCTGGCACACACATATCTATCAGGTTGCAATGAAGAGATCATTGTTGGAAATTTCATGGGCGATTATGTGAAGGGGAGGAAATACCTACTCTTTCCCGAGCAGGTAAAAAAGGGGATCCTGATTCATCGCGATATCGATTCCTTTACCGATATGCACGAGATAACAAGGGTCAGTAAACAGAGGATTGCGGCCAGGTATCATAAATATGCCGGGATTATAACGGATATTTTTTACGACCATTTTCTGGCATCGCTTTGGGATAATTACTCTACTTTGCCACTCAACCAGTTTGTAAACCGGACCTATGACATATTGAAACGTAATTACAAGGTATTGCCCGATGCCATAAAGAATTGGTTTCCCACCTTTCTGGAAAACAACTGGATGATGGCTTATACTACGGTCGATGGCATTGAACTGGTTTTGGAGCGGATGTCGGCAAACACTTCTCTTCCCGACCATTCAGCCTATGCAGTTGAAGTCTTAAGAGATCAGTATTCCGTTTTTATGGAGGATTTCCTGGAATTTTTTCCTTTGATCATACAGTTCCTGGAAGAAAAATACGAGATTGATATTTCGGTACAACGAAACGGCTATCCTGATTGTTAAGCGTACTGCTTTTTCTCAGTAGTTAAAGTTTGCCCCGGAAGCTTATCAACTTTCAGTAGTTTTTCATACTCCTGCTCATAGAAAAACTCTTTTTCTCCAAATGCAGGAACCAGGTCATCCAGCCATTGTGCCTGAGAATCAAAAGCAGCAAAGAAAGGTTTGCCCACCCATTCTGGATTCCTGCCCTGCAGGAACTCCAGCACAAATACTTTTTCACCCTGAACTTCAGTGATTCCAACAATGCGCACTTTTCCGGGGCCTGCTGACATACTTGGACCTCTGACAGTCCTTCCAATACCACTAACCTGCTGATAAGCTTCATTAAAAATCCGGTGTGCCTCTTCCAGGCTTACTCCAAAATAAGATTGGGCTCCGGTATCTCGTGCCACAAACATATAGTAGGGAATAATTCCCAGGTTCACCTGTTCTTTCCACATATGGGCCCATACAGCCGGCTTGTCATTAATATGCTGTAGAAGGGGTGACTGGCTTCGGATTTGTGTGCCGGTCTCCCTGATCCGTGCGATTGCCTCTTTGACAGCATCCGTTTCAAGTTCGCGCGGATGGTTAATATGGGCCATTAGCGCCAAATGGATACCCCGGTCGTTGACCTTGCGAAACAGATCAAGCAATTCCTTTGAGTCCGGATCACTAAGGTACCTGTAGGGCCAGAATGAAAGGGATTTTGTACCAATACGTATTGTTTTTAACTGGGGAAGGTCTGCATTCAGAAAAGCATTAATATACCGTTCCAGCATTTCTGTTTTCATTATCATGGGATCGCCACCGGTGATCAGGATATCTGTGATGGACGGATTCTCTTTCAGGTATGAAATCACCAGGCTGGTTTGTTTCATGGCAAATTTAAGCTCATTTAGGCCTGTGAACTGGGGCCATCTGAAACAGAAGGTACAGTAAGCATGGCAGGTCTGCCCCTGTGAGGGGAAGAAGAGTATTGTTTCCCTGTATTTGTGTTGAATTCCGCTTAGCTTTTCACCCTTCAGGGTAGGTATATTGTGTTCAAGCTGACCGGCTGGATGGGGATTCAGGTTGAGCTGAACTTCGTGAATATACTTGGCCAGATCTGCTTTGCTGACATTGTTTTCCACCAAAGCGGAAAGGGCTTTGAACTGGGAGGGTTTAAGCATCTCCTTCTGTGGAAAATTGAGGATAAACATGGGATCCTCGTGGTAGTTGTCCCAATCAATCAATTCATTGATAACGTAATTATTGGTTTTGAATGGTAGTACTTCTGATACTATTCTAATTGACTGGATCTGCTCCTTACTGAGTTTCCCATAGATGGGGATTTTATCTAAATTATGTCGTGCGTATACCTGATATTTCATAAAAACATTCTCTGGATTTGGCCGGGGGCATTTTTCCGGCGAATAGCAAAGATATGGAAAATCGAGGAAAATTAAAAGAAATCCCCCTCTCTGGAAACATAATACAGGCTTAATCGAACCTTGTTTATCTCAATAATTCGAGCCTGCTGGCATCCAGTCTGAGGAATATGAAAAGGAACATGGTGAAAGTCCAGAGTGATGATCCTCCGTAGGAGAAAAATGGTAAGGGGATTCCAATAACCGGCAGTAATCCAATGGTCATCCCGACATTTACAATGAAGTGTATAAGTATAATGGAAATAAAGCCATAGCCAAAAATCCTGCTAAAAGAAGACCTCTGCCTTTCTGCCAGAACAATTATTCGCAAAAGGAATCCCACATAGAGCAGGATGACAAAGCTGGTACCAAGGAAGCCCCACTCTTCACCCACGGTGCAGAAGATAAAATCGGTACTCTGCTCCGGTACAAAATGGAGCTTGGTCTGGGTGCCGTTCAGGTACCCCTTTCCGGAAAAGCCACCGGAGCCAATAGCAATTTTTGATTGATTTACATTATATCCCACTCCCTGGGGATCATCCTCTATTCCAAGGGTTACATAGATCCTGTGCTGCTGATGTGGTTTTAGCACATTATTCATTGCAAAATCAACCGAGATGATAAACAGGATGGAAATAAGCAATCCGGCCAGGATTTTCATTTGCACGTATTCTCTCAGCCGGAACCCATTGATAGTAATTATTACTGCAACAGGAGTCAGGGCAGCAAGCCCCAATACAAACAGGGAAAATTCGGTTTGAAGAAGATAATTTACACCAAAAAGAATGCCGAACAATGCAGCTACAATCGCAGCATTTACTGCCCCTTTCTTAAAGGACCTGGCAATAATCATAGAGAGGATCAGGGTAATGGAAAACAGGATCAGGAGAAGCAATGCTTTTTCGAGCAGAAGGGTGGTAAAAAACAGCAGTCCCAGGGCAGCCAGCATCATCATGATATTGGATGAAAAGCCCTCCCTGAAAAGTACCAGGAGAAAGGCTGAGTACACCAGCACTGATCCCAGGTCTGGTTGAAGCAGTATCAGCATGGGAGGTGCAGCAATGATGGCAAAGGCTTTGATAAGATGCCAGAACCTCCTGATATTGTAATTGTGAGAGGTGAGCAGATTGGCAAGAGCAAGAGCGGTGATGGGTTTGGCAAATTCAGAGGGCTGAAGTTGAAAACCTCCGATGATGAACCAGCTTCTGGCCCCGTTGATCTCCTTTCCAAATACCAGGACGCCAAGCAGCACTCCCAGCAGGACGATGTAGAGCAGATAGGAAAAGTAGATATAGAATTTGGCATCCAGCACCAGCATAAGCATGGCCAGGAGCAAAGAGGCTCCTATCCAGATCAGTTGTTTTCCGAATCGCTGGGAGAAATCAAAAATACCCCCGTGGGCCTCCATAATATTGGCAGAATAAATATTCATCCATCCAAAGCTGATCATTAGCAGCCAGAGCAAAATAGTGACCCAGTCAAGGTTGGCAACTATGCGATTCCTTTGTACCATAAGCTCCTTAATTGTTTTGAAGTGTATCGTTCACTATACTATCCTTTTTTCTGGCAGGTGCCACCGGTTGGATGAGTTGCTTGACCCAGTTCTCATACCATGTTCTTTTCACTTCTCCAGTTAGATATTTCTCAATCATCAGGCTGGCAATGGGAGCAGCATAAGTAGTTCCAAATCCTTGGTTCTCCACATATACAGCAATGGCAATCTTTGGGTTTATTTTGGGAGCAAAGGCGATGAAAATCGAGTGGTCATTGCCATGGGGATTCTCAGCGGTACCGGTTTTCCCGCAAACGGTGATGCCTTCTATTTTCGCATTCCTTGCCGTTGAACCTGCTCCGCCGTTGATTACCAGGTCCATCCCGTCCACAATGGGGCCATAGCATGATGTGTCAATGCTGGTATAATGTTTTTTGGCGTAAGCTTCATCTATGCTTTCCTCTCCTTCAATCTCACTGATCAGGTGGGGTGTGATATAATAGCCCCGGTTGGCGATAGTGGCGGCCATGTTGGCCATCTGCAAAGGAGTAGCGAGGAGTTCACCCTGCCCTATTGCCAGGGAACGAATGGTGAGATAGTTCCAGTGATTCTCTCCATAGATCCTGTTGAAGTAGTCAGAAGTTGGAATATTTCCATTCAGTTCATTGGTTAATTCTATGCCCAGGGACTGTGCAAAACCCATGGAGAGCAGGTGCTGACGCCAGTTGTCATAGGCCTCTGCTGCGGAGGCGAACTTAACATCTTGCAGAATGCTTTTCAGTACATTGATAAAGTAGGTATTACAGGAGTTCTGGATGGCTTCAATCAGGTTCAGCGGGGTTTCATGAAGGTGGCACGCGGTATGAATATTTCCCACATAAAATCCGTAATAACAATGGTGCTCGGTCTTCTTTGTGATTACCTTCTCTTGCAGGCCAATGAGGCCCATGATTGTTTTAAAAGTGGAGCCTGGTGGATACTGGGCCATCAATGCCCTGTTAAAAAGAGGATTCAATGTGTCGGTGGCCAGTTTACCGAATTCAACACCAAGGCTCCTGCCAACCAGTAGATCGGGAGAATAGCTGGGTGCACTTACAAGGGCCAGTACCTCTCCGGACTTAGGTTCAAGGGCAACCACACTTCCCACATAGTGAGACATCAGCTCTTCCCCATAGGCCTGGAGCTCCATGTCCAGTGTGGTGGTCAGGTTTTTCCCTACTTCAACGCTTACGTCCAGCTTTCCCTCCTCGTAGGATTCAATGGCCTGGTTATGCACATCCTTCAGAAAAATATCTTTCCCTTTTTGTCCCCTCAGATACTCTTCATATGCTTTCTCCACACCTGATACACCGATATAATCACCCATTTGATAATATGGATCCTTGTCCAGGTGGTCCTGGTCCACTTCCCCTACATAGCCCAATGCATGAGATGCAATGGGACTGGTATACTCCCTGAGGGTGCGGGTTTGCACATACAGACCGGGAAACTGGAACATTTTTTCCTGGAGAAGTGCTGCATTTTCATAGCTTACCTGTTTCATAAAAACAGAGGGTACCCGGTATGAATAAGATTTGGCTGAAGACAGCCTTTCCCGGGCACTTTCCCGGGTGATTTTAAGTATTGCGCATAGCTCCGTGGTATCAAAAGTCTCCAGCTGACGGGGTATAACCATAATATCGTAGGCGGCCTTGTTATAGACCATGATCTTTCCAGTACGATCATAAATCAGTCCCCTGGCCGGATAGATTGTCCTTACGCTCTGGGCATTGCTCAGGGCATATTGCTCATAAGAATTATCCATGACCTGGATATGGAACAGGCGGATCATAAACAGCAATCCAACGAGGATGATTGCTGCAGCAAAAACATACCTTCTGTCCCTGTACTGGTTCATCTATTTACGGAATACAAAATACTGGCTGAGTACAATGGTTGAGGTGGAAAGAATTGAACTCAGTATCACCCGGAGCAAGGTACTTAAAAAATGTTTCAACTGGAATACCTCCAGGTAGAAGAGAGCCAGATGATGAACAAGTACAATTAGCAGGGTGTATTTCAGAAACCAGAGGAAACCGTAATAGTGGATCCTGGGGAAAGTCTCTGCTTCATAGCCATCACGGGGGGCAAGTAAATCAAGCAAATAGGGACGGACGAATGCTATAAGGATGCTTGCAGCAGTATGCATCCCGAGGGTTCCTGTAAACAGGTCCATAGTTAGTCCCAGTGCAAAGCCGGCAAGGAGTTGCATCCACCTGGGTGTTTCAAAGGGCATCAACAGGATGAAAAGGAGATAGATATATGGAATCATATATCCATTGATCATCACATTATTCATAACCAGTACCTGGAACAGGATGACCACAACAAAGCGGAAGATATTTCTGGTCAGGATATACATTATCTGTGTTGGTTTTCCAGGTTTAACTGCTCTTCCTGCCTGTAGTTGCGGATTACATTTACATGATAGAGGCGTTGAAAATCGGTGAAAAGTTCAATCCTGATATCATAAAAATTCCCCTTGTCCAATGAAAATGACTCAATCCTTCCAACCTTGATTCCCTCAGGAAAGATGGATGAAAATCCACTGGTCAGAATGGTATCTCCCGCTGCCAGCTCCACATGAAATGGTATCTCGTTTAGTACGGCATATCGGGGAGAGCTGCCATCCCACTGGAGTATCCCTGAATAATTGTTTGATTTAATCTTTGCGCTTAATCTGAAATCCCTGTTAATTAGTGGAATGACCGTTGCAAAGTTGGCTGAACTTTCGAGGACAATCCCCACCAGGCCCTGGTCAGAAATAACCCCCATATCCCGAAATACTCCCTGTTTCTTACCTTTGTTGAGGGTCAGGTAGTTATACTGTTTGAAGATGCTGTTTTGAACGATTCGGGATTGAATGAAGAAATAATGATGCCCTTCCCTTAAATCACTGATTACTGTGGCGCTATCAAGATTGGAACTTAGGATATCAAGCCTGTTCCTCAGCTTAAGATTCTCTTCAGAGAGCTGCTGGTTGACCTCTTTAAGTGAGAAATACTCTCTTGCCCCATCCACTTTGCTGTAGATATACCCGGTGGTCTGTCGGTTCAAAGCAATTAGTTTGGATCGCTGAAAACCACTGCCCTGTACCATAAGCACAACTGCAATTATCTCCAGTAACAGAAACAAAAGCAGATTGGAGTACTTTTGGATGAATCTGAGCAGTGTCCTCATATGCTATATGCAAACCCGATCCTACCTCATCAGGAAAGGGTACTTGTCTACGTTCCTAAGGGCTATCCCGGTACCTCGTGCCACCGCCTGCAAGGGGTCTTCGGCTATGTGGAAGGGGATGGATATCTTTTCTGCCAGCCTTCTGTCCAGTCCCCTGAGCAGGGCGCCACCTCCTGCAAGGTAGATTCCCTTGGTGACAATGTCGGCATAGAGTTCGGGAGGAGTCTGTTCCAGGACCGAGAGTATGGCTGTTTCGATTTTAGAAATGGATTTGTCAAGACAGTGACCAATTTCCTGGTAAGAGATTGGTATCTCTATAGGTAGTGCGGTCATAAGGTTCGGTCCGCGGACATAAAAATCCTGTGGTGGTTCATCAAGTTCGGGTAGTGCAGAGCCCACCTCAATTTTGATATTTTCTGCAGTACGCTCACCTATCTTGATATTATGCTGGTGCCTCATATAAGTCTGGATGTCGCTGGTAAATCCGTCACCTGCAACCCTGATCGACTGGTTACAAACAATTCCCCCCAGAGCGATTACCGCAATCTCTGTGGTTCCTCCACCGATATCAACAACCATGCAGCCTTCCGGAGCCTCAACATCGAGCCCGATACCAATTGCCGCTGCCATGGGTTCAAAGATCAAATAGACATCTCTGCCTCCAGCATGTTCAGATGAGTCCCTTACGGCGCGTCGCTCCACTTCGGTGCTTCCAGATGGAATACATACCACCATCTTTAGTGAAGGAGTAAAAAGTTTGCGTTTTGCATTAATCATCTTGATCATCCCCCTGATCATCAACTCTGAGGCCTGGAAATCGGCAATAACGCCGTCGCGCAGGGGTCTGATTGTTTTGATATCTTCATGGGTCTTGCCATGCATTTGCCTGGCTTTCTCTCCAATGGCTATCAGTTTTCCCGTATGTCGTTCAATAGCCACAATGGAGGGTTCATTAACAACCACTTTATCATTGTGAATGATTATCGTATTGGCAGTTCCCAGGTCAATGGCAAGTTCCTGCTGGAATGAAAACAATCCCATATGTTTTTTATGTTATAGTAGATTAATGTTTAAAATGTCTGATTCCTGTGAAAACCATGGCCAAACCATGTGCATCACAAAAATCGATGGAGTCCTGATCACGTACCGATCCTCCTGGTTGTACCACTGCCCTTATTCCTGCATTTAAAGCGATCTCCACACTGTCGGCAAAAGGAAAGAATGCATCGGATGCCATTACAGCACCTTCCAGGTTAAATTCAAAATTCCGGGCTTTCTCTATACTCTGTTTCAGTGCATCCACCCTAGAAGTTTGTCCCACTCCCGAAGCTACCAGTTGCTGGTTCTTGACAAGTACAATGGCATTGGATTTGGTATGTTTCACAATTTTATTGGCAAATACCAGATCGGCCAGTTGTTCGGGTGTGGCCGGTGTTTTGGTGGCCGGCTTCATCTCCGACTCCGTCTCCGTAGAGAGGTCGCGATCCTGTACAAGCACTCCATTTAGTGCGGTCCGGATTGTAATGTCCTCAGTAGTGTTGTTCTTCTGTATCAGGATAATCCTGTTCTTCTTTTGTTGCAGAACCTTTAAAGCATCTTCTGTATAGGATGGAGCAATCACCACCTCGAAAAAGATCTTATTCATCTCTTCGGCAGTTTCTACATCAATCTTCCTGTTGGTGATCAGAACTCCTCCAAAGGCAGAAACCGGGTCGCCTGCCAGGGCATCCTGCCATGCATTCACCAACTTTTCCCGGGTGGCCAGTCCACATGCATTGTTATGCTTCATCACAACGAAAGTGCAGTCTTCAAACTCCTTGATTAACCCGACTGCTGCATCAATATCCAGCAGGTTGTTATAAGAGATCTCTTTTCCGTGAAGCTGTTCGAATAGTTCATCCAGGTCCCCGTAGAAATGTCCCTGCTGGTGGGGGTTTTCCCCGTAGCGCAGTTTCCTGGATTGTTTTTCACTTACTTTCAGGGCACTTTTCCGGTCCCCATCGAAGAATTTAAAAATCTCTGAATCGTAGTGAGATGACACATTGAATGCCTGTGCGGCATATACTTTTCGCTCTTCCAGGCTGGTATTGCCCTTGCCCGATTCAAGAAGTGCGAAGAGCGGGTCATACTGCTCACGGGACGATACTACAAGCACATCTTTGAAATTCTTGGCTGCTGCCCTGATCAGGGAGATCCCCCCGATATCAATTTTTTCAATAACTGCCTGCTCTTGGGCACCTGAAGCCAGGGTATCTTCAAAAGGATAGAGGTCCACGATTACCAGGTCAATCTCCGGAATCTGGTATTCGGTCAGTTGCTCCAGATCGCCAGATTCTTCCCGACGTGCCAGGATTCCTCCAAAAACCTTGGGATGCAGGGTCTTCACGCGTCCACCCAGAATCGAGGGGTAGGAGGTGAGTTTCTCCACTGTGTTAACAGGGATTCCAAGATCACCGATAAATTTTTGGGTGCCTCCTGTGGAATAAATAGAAATACCCAGTTCATGAAGTTTTTTTACAATTCGATCCAGTCCCTCTTTTGAGTAGACTGAAATCAATGCGTTGCTGATTGGTTTATTAGTGGACATTGGTTTTATGGATAGTTCTTCCTAATTTTAACTTTCTTTGCAAAAGAAACAGTTTCCGCTGACATAATGAAGTCAAAACGCAACAATTTATTAATGGTTATCATACGCTTAGTCTGGGAAAGTTTGATCATGGCAATTCAGTCGGTTACTGTAAACCGTTTGCGGGCCATGTTATCCTTGTTGGGGATCACGATTGGTATCTTTGCAATCATTGCTTCATTTACCATTGTGGACTCCCTTGAAAGCAATATCAGGGAGAGTGTTAACAGTCTTGGAAGTGACTTGTTGTACGTGGAGAAATGGCCCTGGGCTCCCCCTGAAGGAGAAAATGAATACCCCTGGTGGAAGTATATGAACAGGCCACTGGCTTCATTTGATGAATTTGAATATCTCAAGGATCATACAAAAGGTGCAAAGAATGTATGTTTCATGTCGTATGTGGGTCGCAGGCTCGAGTATGGCAATAACAATATTGAAGGAGCGGGTGTTGTTGGAGTGACCGAGGAGTTTAAGGATATAAGGGCATTTGAACTGGAGAAGGGAAGGTATTTCTCACCCATGGAACTCAAAGCAGGAAGGAATGTGGCGGTTATTGGATCTACCATCGCAAAGGATCTGTTTGAAGGGGCAAACCCTCTGGGAAAGTATATTGAGGTTTTTGGTAGCAAAGTTCTGGTTATTGGCGTGGTGGAAAAGGAGGGAAAAGGGACCTTCAGCGGACAAATACTGGATGATGTTGCCATTTTACCACTTGACTTCTTTATGAACTATGTTGATATCCGGAAAGAGTATGCCAATCCACAGATCTGGGTGCAGGCCAAACCCAGAGTGGGAGTGGAGGAACTGACTTTCGAGGTTACTCAGATTCTCCGATCGCTCAGAAGGCTTAAACCACTGGATGAGGATAATTTTGCCCTGAATCAGACCAGCATTATCAATAACCAGCTGGATAAGCTGTTTGCAGTGCTGAAAATCGCAGGCATCTTTATCGGATTCTTCTCCATAATGGTAGGAGGTTTCGGCATTGCGAATATTATGTTTGTTTCTGTGAAGGAGAGGACCCATATCATTGGTATACAGAAGGCCGTTGGAGCAAAACAGTACTTCATCCTTCTGCAGTTCCTTTTTGAGTCGGTGATGTTATCTGTTGCAGGCGGTATTATTGGCTTGCTGATTGTATTTATTGGAGCCTCCATCATAAGCATGTCTGGTGATTTTACGGTGACTCTGACCATGAAAAATATTGTACTGGGCATAGGGATTTCCAGTGTCATCGGGCTGGTTAGTGGAATTTTCCCTGCATGGCAGGGAGCCAGAATGAATCCGGTGGTGGCGATTAACTCCTCCTTCTGATCACAGCGTTAAATGAATATTCCATAGAGGACCCTTCCCATCAGGAAATAGATGAAGAGGCCCATGATATCATTCATGGTAGTAATAAATGGTCCGGTGGCCAGGGCGGGATCTATCTTCATCCTGTTCAATAACAAGGGAATCAGTGTTCCAAAGAGGGCGGCAAAAATAATCACTATGAATAGCGAAGAACTCACAGTAAAGGTGAGTGCCAGATTGTGACTGATGAAGAAGTTATACAGAAAAAGAATTCCCGAGAGAATCATTCCATTCAGCAGGGCTACAATAAGTTCTTTTCCCAGTTTCCGGTAGGTGCTTTCCAGTCCCAGGCTGTTGCTGGCGATGCCCTGTACAATGATGGCGGATGACTGTATACCCACATTTCCTGCCATGGCGGCAATCAGAGGAATAAAAAAGGCCATTTCGGGATTGATCTTGATATCCTCTTCAAACCTGCCTATGACAGCTGCCACCACAATTCCTCCCAGGAGTCCGATAATGAGCCATGGCAACCTGGCACGGGACAAGCGGGAGGGTGAGTCGGTGGTCTCCACATCGGTGGTGATACCTGAAGCCAGCTGGTAGTCTCTTTCGGCTTCATCCCTGATCACATCTACCACATCGTCGATGGTGATCCGGCCCATCAGCCGGCCAATGGAGTCGGTTACCGGCAATACAATCAGGTCATATTTTTCCATGATCTGGGCAACCTCTTCGGAGTCCGTGTCTGTCCGAACAGAGCGCACTTCGGCATCATAAATATCTTTGACCCTGGTGGAGGCGCTGGCCAGTAAAAGCGCCTTCAGGGAGAGAACTCCCAGCAGCACATTTTCATTATTAACCACGTAGATATAGTAAATTTCGTCCAGATCCTCGGCCTGCTTACGCATTTCCCTGATACAGGTGGCCACCCCCCAGTTCTCATTCACCCGGATCAACTCTTTGGCCATCAGTCCCCCGGCCGTATCTTCATCGTAACTTAGCAGGTCGACAATATCTCCAGCCTGTTCCACATCATCAATATGCAACAGCACCTCCTGTTTTTTCTCTTCTGCCAGGTCGCCAATCACATCGGCCGCATCGTCCGATTCCATATTGTCGATAAACTGGCTGGCAATGATTTCCGAAGGGAGCGCCTTCAGAAAGGCTTCCCGTTCATCTTCCTCCAGTTCTACCAGTACATCGGAGGCCTTCTCAGGATCGAGAAGCAGGTAGAGGTAGGTAGCTTCCTCCCGGGAGAGGTTTCCGTAGATTTCGGCAATATCGGCAGGGTGAAGCTGGTCTAGCATCTCCAGGGCTGTACTGTCGGCCCTCTGATCAATAACAGACCTTAGTGCATTTATATACTCACGGGTCAGTTCGGTACTCATAACTCTGCCTATTGTTGAGATTCAACCCAATTTGTTAGTTCAATAAATTCCGGGACGCCAAGTTGTTCCGGGCGCTTTGACAGCAATTCAAAATCACTGTCCAAATTTAATAAAATAGATTTGATTGAGTTCCTGATCATTTTGCGCCTTTGATTAAAGGCGGTTTTTACCAACTTGCGAAAGAGTATTTCATCGCAGGGCAGGGCCACCGTTTTGTTTCTGGTAAGCCTGATGACGCCTGAAGTGACCTTGGGAGGAGGGAAAAATGAGCCTGGTTTCACTGAGAAAAGGAATTCAATGTTATAGTAGGCCTGCAAGAGTACGCTGAGTATCCCATATTCTTTGGAACCAGGAGGCGAGGCAATCCTGTGGGCTACTTCCTTCTGAATCATACATACTACTGATGGAACACGCTGTCGGTAATCGAGCACATGGAAGAAGATCTGACTTGAGATATTGTAGGGAAAATTGCCAATTATGTGGAACGAACTGGTAATGTGCTCGTCAATATTAATTTTGAGAAAGTCCTTCTCAAGAATCATATCTTCCAGCACGGGCCAGTTGTGTTTCAGGTAGCTCACCGAGTCGCTGTCTATTTCCACAGGAATAAGGCGGATCTCCTTTTCGAGCAGGTACCTTGTAAGTATGCCGGTACCCGGGCCAATCTCAAGCACGGTATCGCCAGAATTAACATGCAGGGAATCCACGATTCGTAAAGCTATGGAATGATCAGTCAGGAAATGCTGACCAAGATGTTTTTTGGGTCGTACCATTGTTTACCAAAGTTAAAATGATTTAGGTATTTTTGAGGATTAAATCTGCCATTGACATGATTAAACTCAAAAATCCCTATGCTGAATACCCCGGTTACAGCTGCTTTGGATGTAGCCCCACCAATCCGTCCGGATTGCATATGGAGTTTTTTAAGGAAGGAGATGAGCTTATTTGCAAGTGGGATCCCGTAGAACATTACCAGGGTTTTCATGACATCCTGCATGGAGGAATCCAGGCTACTATGATGGATGAAATAGCCAGCTGGGTGGTTTTTGTGATTCTCGATACTGCCGGTGTGACCTATCAGTTGAGTACCCGGTTTCGCAAGCCGGTTCATATCTCAAAGGGCCTTATTACTGTTCGAGCAACCCTGGTGAAAAAGCAGAGGAGGATTGCCGAGATAGAGGCCCGCTTATATGATGGAGATAAGGTCCTGTGTGCCGAGAGCCAGGCCAATTATTTTATTATGCCACATGAAAAGGCTGTCTCCGACTTCCATTTTCCAGGCAAGTATGCATTTTTGAAATAAACTAAATGAGATACGATTTTGATACCCTTATTGACCGAAAGGGAACAAACAGTGTGAAATATGACCTGTCAGGGAAATTTTTCGGAACCAAGGATGTGCTTCCCATGTGGGTGGCTGATATGGATTTCCCTGTGGCCGGATTTATTCTGGAGGCCATTGAAGAAAGATTGAAGCATCCCTTCCTGGGCTACACATTTCGGTCGGCTGGTTTTTCAGAGAGTGTGGCTTCCTGGCTGGAGCGCAGGCACAAATGGAGCATAAGTACACATGCTATTGGATTCAGTCCGGGCATTGTTCCTGCACTCAATATGGCCGTGATGGAGTTTACCGATCCGGGCGACCGGGTGGTGGTTCAGCCACCTGTCTATTTCCCATTTTTCTCGGCTATTTCAAATCATGGGAGGGAGCTTGTATATAATCAGCTTGTGAGGAAAAATGAGCGTTATGAAATGGACCTTGATCACCTGGAGGGGCTCTTCAGGGAGGGAGTGAAATTGTTTTTTCTCTGCAATCCGCACAATCCGGTAGGCAGGGCATGGTCGAAGAAAGAACTTGAACAGCTGGCTGCATTGTGTTTGAAATATCAGGTTTTGGTGATCAGTGACGAGATCCATTCTGATCTCCTCCTTTTTGGGAATCGTCATATTCCTTTTGCATCCCTTGGAGAAGATATTGCCGATCTGACCCTGACCTGTATGGCACCCAGTAAAACCTTTAACCTGGCCGGACTCTATACTTCTGTAGTGATTGCCACAAACCCGGGAATCAAAAAGAGATATGAAAAAATTCTTGATGTGGTTCATGTGGGGGGGGATAATATCCTTGGGCAGGTTGCTCTGGAAGCGGCATATACAGATGGGGATGAATGGCTCGATCAACTATTGGCCTACCTGGAAAAGAATTATAAGAATTTTTGCTCATTTTTGAATGATGCTGTTCCGGAACTGCTCATTTCCCCGCTGGAGTCCACTTACCTGGCATGGCTCGATTTTTCTTTTCTACAGCTCGATGATGAAACGCTTAGGAATTTCATTATACATAAAGCTGGACTTGGCTTGAATGATGGACCCATGTTTGGTCCTGGAGGAGCGCAGCATCAGCGTTTAAATATAGCATGCCCGGAGAAAATCCTGATGGAGGGAGCCGGACGATTGGTAGAGGCTATACGGAAGGCCTGATCTTTTCGTATATTTAGGAAGTAAAGGGGATATTAACAAGCAACAGATGAAGCTCAGGTTTTCTTTCACTTTTAAGATCTTATTGCCATACCTGGTATTTGCTCTTTTATTTTTCGTAGTATTTCTGAGTGAGTTTAATAAGGCTCACACTCTGGTTCCATATTTGTCTGTGGCCGGAATGGTGGCAGCACTTTTTTTTGGAATGATTCAGCTTTTATGGCTGAAGAAGCGACTGGACCGCGTCAAAGGACTGGTGGGTCAGCTTACGAGGGGGAATATTCCCAATTTTAAAGCAAGTAAGGTTAAGGATGAAACAGGTCAGCTGGAGATCAGCCTGGAGAAACATGTTTCCAATCTTAAAAATATCGTAGCTTTTTCAAGGTCCATGGCCACGGGCGATTTCACTGGACGATATGAGAAATTAAGTAGTGAGGATGAAATTGGAGATGCATTGAACAGGCTGAAAGCCAGCCTGATGAAATCTATGAAGGAAAGTGAAATCAGGCGACGTGAGGAGGAGAATCGCACATGGTCAGCTCAGGGTCTTGCCAAGTTCAGCTCTCTCTTCAGAGAGGTTGAGGATAATCTTCATGACCTTTCTGCCTTGCTGATGAGAGAGTTGGTCAATTATACAGAAGCAGATATCGGGGCTCTTTTTATTACAATGGATGAAGGAGATGAAGAGGATACTTATCTGAAGGTTGCGGGAAGTTTTGCTTTTGACAGGGAGAAGCAGATCTTTCGATCTTTTAAGTTTGGAGAGGGACTTGTGGGACGATGTGCCATGGAAAAGGAATTGATCTATGTGACAGATCTGCCATCTGATTATATAAAAATTCGTTCCGGATTGGGTGAGGATGCGCCTTCTTCCATCCTTCTTGTTCCAGTGTTGCTTGATAATCAGGTATTGGGCGTCATGGAATTGGCTTCATTGGGTGAGATGCCTTCTTTTCAGATTGAATTTATAAGGCAGCTGTCAGATGCGCTTGCCACCACTCTGGCCAAAGTGAAGGCAAATCTGCAAAACAGAAGGCTATTCGAACAGACCAAGAAGCAGGCTGAGGAACTGGCCTCCCAGGAGAATGTGTTCAGACAAAATATGGAGCAATTGCAAGAAGCACTTGAGCGCTCCGTTGTAAAAGAAGCCGCCTTACTCAAAGAGATTGAAACACTTCGAAAGGGATTATCCTGATCCACCAATACATTTTGTCAGCCCGAACAGGGCTGCGCATGACAATATGACACCGAATAAGGCCGATAGTATGCCATAATGACAGCTAAACCTCTTGTTTTTGCTTCTGGTACATGGTTTGACCTGTGCTGTTCAGAGATTTTAAACATAAACATGAACAAAACAAATAGGAGGAAAGAGAAATGTTAGCAAAAATCAACAGAAATTACCTTCCTGCTTACTGGGATGATTTTTTCAACGACAGTTTTTTCAATCAGATGAAAAGCACAGGTGATATGGGTATCGCTCCGGCAGTGAATGTGTCTGAAGACGATAAGGGATATACCATTAAAGTGGCAGCTCCCGGAATTCAAAAGAAGGATTTTCAGCTGGAGGTGGACAATGATGTACTGACTATTTCAAGCGAGCAAAAAGCGAGCAATGAGGAGCAAAAGCAAACTTTTCTGCGAAGGGAGTTTAGTTTTCAGACATTCAAAAGGAGTTTTCATCTTCCTGAAACCATTGACCAGAAACAGATTAAAGCCACACATGAGGCAGGGATTTTTACTCTGACACTTCCCAAGAAAGAGGAAGAGATTCAGAAGGCTCCCAGGCAGATTGAAGTGAAATAGTGGCTGGTGAAAAAGGGAATAGTGTTTAGTTAGCTAGGTTTGAAGAGGCAGGGTCTGATCAGGTTCCTGCCTTTTGATTATATCTCATTTTTCCCCAGGTCATCACGATTACCCCGGCAGTGGTCAGGATGATGTCCATAAATTCCACGCTGTTAAAACGTTTTCCCAGGAATCTTAACCCCAGAGAGGAAAGCAAGTGTAATACCTTTGACAGTGGGGTTGTGCTTCGAAAAAAAGTCTTTCATAGAAATAAAAAAACCGGTGCGCATGTGGCGTACCGGTCCTTTAACATGGTATGTGATAAAATGTTTACAGTCTGGATTTGATTTGGGCGCTTTCCTCTTCAAAACCGGGTTTCTCCAGCAGGGCAAACATATTCTTTTTATATGCTTCCACGCCAGGCTGGTTGAAGGGATTGATGCCCAGCATATACCCGCTGATGCCGCAAGCATTCTCAAAGAAATACAAGAGCTGACCCAGCCAATGGGCATTTAGAGCAGGAACGGAGATCCTTATGTTGGGGACGCCTCCATCCAGGTGGGCCAGGATGGTACCAAGCTCTGCCATTTTGTTAACATGGTCGATGTTTTTGCCTTCCAGGTAGTTCAACTGATCCAGGTTGGCAGGATCACCGGGAACCTTTACCTGGTGGTCGGTCTTTTCCACACTGATAACAGTTTCAAACAGGGTTCTTTCACCCTCCTGGATGTACTGCCCCATGGAGTGGAGGTCGGTGGAGTTATCCACAGCAGCAGGAAAAATTCCCTTTCCTTTTTTCCCTTCACTTTCCCCATAAAGTTGTTTCCACCATTCCGATACGTAATGAAGCTTGTTGTGGTAATTCACCAGAAGTTCGATCTTCTTTCCCGAACGATAGAGTGCATTGCGGGTGGCCGCATAAAGAGCAGCAGGATTCTCCTCGAAAGGAAGGGCAGGATCGCAGCTCTGGCTCATTTCTTTGGCACCGGCTACCAGTTGCCTGATATCCACACCGCATATGGCCAGCGGGATCAGTCCCACCGGGGTAAAAACCGAAAACCTTCCACCCACGTTATCCGGAATCACATAAGAACGGTAGCCTTCATCAGTTGCCAGTTGCCTGAGGGCTCCTTTACTGGAATCGGTGACAGCAATGATCCGGTCCCGGGCTTCCTTTTTTCCAACTTTCTCTTCAAGATGGTTTTTAAGGATACGGAATGCCAGTGCAGGTTCGGTAGTGGTTCCGGATTTGGATATGACTACTATGGAATAGCTCTGTTCATCGAGCAGTTCCAGCAGCTCGTGCATATAGTCTTCACCGATATTGTGTCCTGCAAAAAGCATATGGGGAGCCTTCTGGCCCTTCTTCAGGTGAGAAAAATTGTGTGCCAGTGCATCATTTACTGCTCGGGCACCCAGGTAGGATCCTCCGATTCCCACCACCACGAGAACTTCGGTTTTTTCTTTTAATCCGGCCACTGCAGTTTCAATGCCGACAATTTGTTCTTGGGCAATTTCCGAAGGAAGGTGAAGCCATCCCAGATAATCGTTTCCCTGCCCATCTCCTTGGTAAAGAGTTTGTTGTGCTGATAAAGTTTCTCCGGAAAGCTTTTTGATTTCTTCCGCTGAAACGAAATCGTAAACCCTTGAAATATCCAGTGTAATCTGTTCCATTTTATTGTTCTAAGGAGTTAGATAATATAGCGCAAAAGTAAACAAAATTCTTTCTATTTTTCCCAAAATGTTATCTTCACTACCCTGATTTTATATATTCTTAGCATGAAAGTATTAGCAGCTTTTATTTCTGTGATCCTGTTCTCTTTTCCGCTTTATGCCCAGAAGAAGGGCATGGAGTCGATCAATGTACACGATCTTAAGATGCATATGAAGTTTCTGGCCTCCGATGAATTGGAAGGGCGCGATACCGGTGAACCCGGTTTGCAGGTAGCGGCCCGGTACCTTGCTGTACAGGCAGAGCAGCTTGGACTTCAGGCTGCAGATGCTGATGGGAATTATATGCAGCCTTATATTATTGAGGAGAAAGCTTATGACCGTGGAAAATGTCATGTGGCCATCATGCTTGGGGATTCCCTTTTAACATTGAACTCCGATCCTTTCTATGTTTTACCGGCCCCTTCCGGGGATCGAACCATTATTGAAGGAGACGTGGTATTTGTGGGCTATGGAATCAGCTCGGAAGAGCATGGGTATAACGATTTTGAGAAAGTGGATATTCGCGATAAGGTAGTGCTGATGATGAACCGGGCTCCCATGAATGAGGAAGGAACCCAGGCGCAGTTTGATAACAGCAAATGGACCGGGATGGAGAATCTCCAGTATAAAATGCAGTATATATACTCGCAGCAACCTAAGGCAGTATTGATGGTGATGGACCCAAAGTCAGGCATGCGTTCCATTGAAGATGTGAATCCGGCCATTGGAAAGTATCTGAGCAGGTCCCGGGGATTGAAGGCAGAGGAGGAAGAGACTGACGGAGGTAATGGGAACTCGCCCGAAGTGGTATTTGTCCATCGCAGTGTGGCCGATCAGCTGCTGGCACCTTTGGGTAAAAACCTGGAGGACCTGCAACTGGAGATTGACCGGAACCTGGTCCCGCAATCCTTTCCACTGGAAGGAATCATAGTGAAGGTTGAATTGTTTATGGAAACCAAAGATCTGGAGATAGATAATATTTTTGGTATGATCGAAGGAAGTGATCCGCTTCTGAAGGATGAGGTGGTGATCTACATGGCTCATTACGATCATTTGGGTGTCGACGGAGAAGGGGGGGTGTTTAACGGGGCCGATGACAACGCATCGGGAACCGTGGCGCTTATTGAGATTGCCGAAGCGTTTATGAAAGAGAAGAAGCGCCCCAAAAGAAGTGTGGGTTTTCTATGGGTATCGGCCGAAGAGATTGGACTGTTTGGATCAGAATACTTTGCAGCACATCCGCTAATTCCGCATGATAGAATTGCTGCAGCCATCAATCTCGATATGGTGGGCCGCACCAGGACGGAAGAGGATTCAAAAAGCTCCCGTTCCGGACTGACCATTCAGGGGGGCGATTCGGTAAAGGTTATTGGCGGACTTCAAAGCAAGGTGCTTATGGAGATCAATGAGCGTTCGCTGGCAGAAGCGGGTCTGGTGGGAAATTACCGGTATAACAATCTCACAGATCCCAATCGGTACTTCTTTCGGAGCGATCACATCAGCTTTGCCAGGAAAGATATCCCGGTATTGTCCTACTCAACCGGTACACATCGTGATTACCACCTGGTAAGTGATGTGGAGGAATCCATCGATTATGATAAATTCCTGAAAATGACACGTTTCTGCTATAAGGCAGGATTCAATGTGGCACAATACAGCGGTCCAATTAAGGTTGACAAGCCCATGTCGATGTGGTAAGTGCCTATAGAGGCTGTAGATAGATGTTTCTGAACTGCAAGGGAGCACCTTCCGATTGAAGGGCAATATTTCCTTCGGTGAGGGACATGTCGCTCGCGATATTCTGCAGAACTCCATTCACAATTACCTCCAGGTTTCCATCTTTTGAGGTGATCTTATAGCTGTTCCATTCCCCTGCTGGTTTTTCACTGCTCTCCTCGAATTTTGGAATAACCAGGTAGCGGTTCTGCTCCGAGCTAACCATGTAGGTGGAATCTTTGATGGTGATAGCAGCTCCTTTTCCCATCAGAACAATGTCTCCTGCTTTTCCATCCATTAACTGGCATTCGATGCAGTGAGGAAAGATCATTTCTTTGCCCTGTACATTAATCAGCACGCCACTGTTGGAGGGTTCTCCGGTCCATCTCCACTCCAGGTGCAGTGTATAATTACTGTAAGACTCCCTGGTCCGGATATAGCCGAAAGGCTGTCCGATGGTATTTAAAACACCATCTTCCACATAAAAGAGGTCTTTAGGTTCTCCGTCTTCACTATCCACAATGATGTTCCAGTTATCCAGATCCTGTCCGTTGAAGAGTTCGATCTTTCTTTCGGTGTTGCAGGAGAGTACCAATAGGGAAAGGCAAATAAATATTGCTGATGTTAGTAAGGTTTTCATATGTAAATAATTTCAGTTGTTATTGGGTTAATCAAACATAGTACAAATTTTCAGTACACCTCCGGAACAAAGGTCTGGTCCGAGAGGGGGGGCCTGACATATCCCTCCATGGAGATGGGAGGAAGGTCGATTTTTTTATGCTTGATCTCCTTGTAGGGGATCATGGACAATAAATGATGAATAGTATTCAGGCGGGCCCTTCTTTTTTCATCAGCGTTAACCACAAACCATGGTGCTGTTTTGGTGTCTGTATAGGAGAACATCTCATCTTTGGCCTTGCTGTATTCGATCCACCGGCTCCTCGATTCCAGGTCCATTGGACTGAATTTCCACCTTTTCAGTGGATCTGCGATGCGCTCACGGAAACGTTTTTCCTGCTCATCATCGCTCACAGAGAACCAGTATTTAATCAGGATGATTCCTGAGTGAATCAGCATTTCTTCGAAGCGGGGGCACGAGCGCAGAAAATCCCAGTACTCATCCTCTGTACAGAAGCCCATCACATGCTCCACACCAGCCCGGTTGTACCAGCTTCTGTCGAAAAGGACGATCTCTCCTTCAGCCGGAAGATGGGCCACGTAACGTTGAAAATACCATTGGGTCTTTTCGCGTTCTGTGGGCACTCCAAGGGCTACTACCCTGCAGATTCTTGGGTTCAGTCGCTGTGTAATTCGTTTGATGACTCCTCCTTTTCCGGCTGCATCGCGACCCTCGAAAAGGACCACTACGCGGAGTTTTTCTGACTTAACCCATTCATGAAGCTTCACCAGTTCGAGCTGTAGTACCTCTAGTTCCTTGAAATAGAATTTCTTATTGAGTTTTGTCTCTTTTGAATTACTGCCGGTATCGGTTGATTTTTTTTGCTTTTGGCTCTTGGTCATAAGGAGTGGGGTATAGGGGTAAATTTATAATAAAATAGGATATGATTCAATGCAGGTTTTATGCAAGATACAATATGTGCAACAAATAAAAAGGCCATCTGCCATAGGCGGATGGCCTTGTATCAAATGTAAATCAAGCGCCTTGCTGCTTGTTCAGGCCAACTGTTCATCACAAGTTAAGTTATAAGATAGTGAATGAATTAGCTTTGTTCCGGAAAATCGTTAGTGCCAAAGAGACGATCGCCGGCATCGCCCAGACCGGGGACAATGTATCCCAGCTCATTCAAACCTTCATCCAGGGCAGCCAGGAATATATCAACGTCCGGGTGATCCTTGCTGACCCGCTCAAGGCCTTCCGGGGCACCCACAATACAGACCAGTTTCAGATCGCTTGCACCCTCACTTTTTAGTTTATCCAGGGTGGCGCTGGCACTTCCCCCGGTGGCCAGCATCGGATCCAGAACAAGGACAATAGCTTTCTTTATTCGGTAAGGGAACTTTGCATAATAGCTATGTGGCTCGAGGGTGGCATGGTCACGGTACATACCCACGTGTCCGATTTTCGCAATGGGAATCAGGTTGGTGATTCCATCCACCATGCCAAGTCCGGCTCTTAGCACCGGAATTAGAACAATGTCCCTTGAAAGTTCACTTGTTATGCACTTGGTCAGTGGGGTTTCGGTCTCGGTTTTGCGGAGTGGGATATCCCTGGTGATTTCGTAAGCCATTAATCCGGCAATCTCATTTACGTTTTCACGAAACTCCTTGGTCCCAGTATGTTTGTTTCGAATTTGGGTCAGCTTGTGCTGAATCAGTGGGTGGTCGACGATGTGAAGCATAGAATCTATTGTTTAAAAACCGAAGAGTCCGTCTCTCTTTTATTGCCGCGGAAAGCTGCAACAAATGCCTGTTCGAATCCTGACTCTTTGCACTGAAGTCTGAATGCATTTGCTTCCACAACTGTTTCGAACTGTCCGACCGTTATTCTGTAAGAACCCTTATAATAATATTCATTCGTAGTGTAGCTTTTCCCGGCAATGCTCACAGAGGGTGTGCTCTCTGCTTTCTCACTGGACTTGATCTGGACCCGGAAAGTGACCAGGTCCGGATCAGATTGCAATGCAGGTTCCTGATTTTCATTTCTGACCGGGGGCTGTTCCAGTTCTTTTTCAGGTTCAGCCTGAGGACGGTTGACTGACTGTATGGCTGGATCGGCGAGGGTTTGCAGAAGCAGAGAGATCGTTCTGGACGATTCTTCCTCCATAAGGGAGTCAGTAAATGAGGCCTTGTTCAGGCTGACCCTGAGCGCCATCCCTCCTGATCCTGATGGATCTGTTCTGGAAAAAAGAGCCACCTGTTTTTCTGGATGAAAGCATATTCCCAGTTCATTGTCCGGACCGTTTAACGATCTTCCCAGGTTCCGGGGATGGTCCCAACTTTGCCCGTTGAAGGGGCAGAAAAAAATATCATATCCACCATATCCTGAGTGACCGGTGGAGGAGAACCAGAGATTGTTCTGGCTATCCAGGAAAGGGAACCTTTCGTGACCGCTGGAATTGATCTCTTTTCCCAGGCTTATGGGTGTGGACCAACCCTCGTCGGTGTTTTGGCTGACAAAAAGGTCAAGTCCCCCGCTTGTTGGAAGCCGGTCTGACGAAAAGACCATTACTGAATCATTTGAGGAGACAGCAGGATGAAGGTAACGGTACTGATCAGCTGTAAAGGAAAGTTGCCAGAGGTCAAAAACTTTCTGGTCTTCTATGGACATTTCAAATATCTTTTCCACAGTTCCGTATTTTTCTTTCTTCAGGGACCTGGTATAATACCCCTTGCTGTGGTCTGCCCGAAAAGAGAAGCTGGCCGGAGAGCCGAAGAATTGTTTATTTGCAAAAAGTGTCCGGGCACTTGCCGGATCAGCTTGATCAATCGGAGTACGATAGTTTATTGCTTCCCCGGATTTCAGGAAAATAATATCATCCTGATAAAAGCCCACATCATAGCAGGGACCTGTTAAATTCAGGTCCAGGGTATCGATCAGAAGCCATTCTTCAGCTTGCGAACCAAGAGAGTCGGAATAATAGTAATCGTTGGCTGTCACCGGGATGAGTGAATAGGTCGCAATCAGATATAAGGTAAACAAACTCATTTGAACAAGATGAAATGTTTTATGTTATCTGAATTAGACTGCAGGCATTATCAAAGGTATAAGATTTTATAATTAACGATCAATTAATCGCGAAAGTGTGGGAAATTTTTTATTCATACTGCTTTTTCATAAATTGGCTATCGTTTTGGAACCGAAAACAATAATCAAACTAAATGTTTCAACCATGAAAAAGGCACTGTATCAACAACCAGGCATATTTGTAATAGGATTAGTGATCTCTATTTTGCTAATCTTTTCCGCTTGTAACACAACACAGAAGAAGCAGGGAGATGTAGCTATGGCGGATGGGGAATCTGCCACAAAAGAAGAAGTTGTAAAAGATCTTTCCGGTTATCCAATTCCCACATCCTATGAGATTACAACGCTCATTTACCAGGCAGGAGCCCCTTATATACAGTCCCTTTCCAATGGTCCTGAAAAAGCAGGTGAGTATATCACTCAGCGCGATAAAGTGCTGAACCTAGGTGTATATGCAACGGACCTCTGTTACGCAACTACCTATATGATGAAGCAGGGAACCATGAATTACCTGGAAGCATCCAAAACCCTCATTGATGATCTTGGGATTTCGACCACCTTTAACATAAAATATGCGGAGCGCATTGAGATAAATATAGATAACCGCGATTCCCTGATTCAGATTGTTGGAGAATCTTTCGAGGATACATGGAATTATCTGGTTGATAATCAGCAGGATGTATTGGCCCGCCTGGTCGTATGCGGAAGCTGGATAGAAGGGATCTATATTACCACTAATGTTGCGATAAAAGCAATTGACAATACATCTTTTCTCGAGGCGCTTGCAAAGCAAAAGAATTCCTTGAATCAACTGGTCACTATCCTTGAACCTGTCAAAGATGTGGAGGAGGTGACTGATTTATACAAGGGCTTGTTCGAACTTCAGTCTTTCTATGAAGGAGTTGGAGATGTTTTGACCGGTGAGCAGTTGACCGAAGTTTCAGCCCTGGTGGAGACCTTGCGCAGCGGTATAGTATAGAACAGTGTCGGCCGGCAATGGCTGATCAGACATAATGAAAGAGGCCGTATTAAATGCGCTGTTACAGCTATTTGCAATAATAGCCAATGTATCAGAGGATGGTGTTTCTTTCAAAGCCAGGTCAATTGTTAAAGCTTTTCTCAGACAACACCTGAAAACCAACCTGATCAATAAATATCTGGTTGTCTTTGATAGTTACCTGGAAATTCATCATCCCGATTTGTTTGGTGGTGAAATTAGGAGCCGCAGGCAAACCCTTTCCGACTTGGAGAGACTGAAATATATTACTGAGGAGATAAACAGGAGTTTGCTTCAGCGCGAAAAATTCATCGTTTTTTTTACGACTGGTTGAATTCATCAATGAAGATGATATAATGACCGCCAAAGAGCTAGCCTTTATAAGGACCATAGCCGATTCATTCAATATTTCCAGGACAGAGCATGATAACACGAAGAACTTTGTACTGAATGCATACAATGCCATTGACAAGGAGCATATCATGGTAATTGACAGTATGAAGTTACCTGAGATCAAGGGAATCAGGCACCAGAGGGAGAAGGATCTGGAGGGCAGGATCGCCATCCTTCATCACCCTAGCACAGACACATTTGTGGTTCGCTACCTGGGTGACCTGAACCTGTTCCTGAACGGGCGACCAGTTATTCCTGAAAGAATTGAACTATTGGAACAGGGATCCTTAATTACAGGGTCGCTGATCAGCCCGGTTTATTACAGCGATATTTCCAGAAAATTTCATCATGTCAAGGAGTTCACAAAGATTTCCTTTGTGGCAAAGGATATTGAATATCGCTTTAAGAACAGCAACAAAGGGATAAAAAAATTCAGCTTCAGCAAAGAGTCGGGCAATTTGATTGGAATTATGGGTGGAAGCGGGGTAGGGAAGTCGACCCTGCTTAATTTATTGTGTGGAAAGTTGAAGCCGCTTTCGGGACAAATTACAATCAATGGCTATGATATCCACCAGGAAGAGTCTGAAATAGAGGGAATTCTTGGTTTTGTTCCCCAGGATGATCTTTTGCTGGAAGAACTAACGGTTTTTATGAATCTCTATCTTAATGCCAAACTCTGTCTGAGCAACCTGACTGAAAAAGAACTGCTGAGGAGGGTCCATCAGGTTCTTACGGATCTGGACCTGGAGGAGATAAAGCACCTGAAGGTTGGTAATCCCCTGAAAAAGTTTATCAGCGGTGGACAGCGTAAAAGACTCAATATCGCCCTTGAGCTGATCAGGGAATCACTGGTTTTGTTTGTGGATGAACCCACGTCCGGACTCTCGTCCATGGGCTCGGAAAAGGTGATGTTGCTTCTGAAGGAGCAGGCCCTAAAAGGAAGGAAGTCCGGGTTCTGGAACTTATCGATAAGTGGGGCGGAAAGGAAGCATATGTGGAAATGAATAATAACTATTCTAATAAAAGACTTGAGGATTTGCTTTTAAATAAGGGTCAGTTTGTGACAGAATGGAATACGCACCTGGTAAGGAAAGAGGCCCCGATATACCAGGTACCCAATTCCAGAATTGGCAGGGCACATTTGTTCGCACCGGTAAAACGACTGGGCCCTCTTTCTATTGGAACTTACTGGTTTAACATGCTTGCTATCTGGATTTCTGTCATTATTTTTTTCATTACCCTGTATTACGACCTCTTGCGGAAATTCACCACATGGAACCGGATCCGGAAACTGCGTAAAAGTACCTAGGAACAATCCTTTCCTGATGAGATAGGAATGATTCTCGAGTCATCCTGTTATGATTACTATTCCACAGGTGCAACACCGGAAAAAGCTCTGAATGCTATTAATTTCAGTGACTGGGAAGCATACAGTCTCACAAAAAAAATCGGCTTGCTGGGGGATATCTGTAAAATGGCAGAAGATGAGGCCTTGAAAGTAATGCGTGAGTAAAGGGCTTCTTAGTGATCGATTCATGTTAAAAATATGAAATTTGGTCAAAACTTGCTGCCAGTCCCAAACTATTGGGATACCCTTTTGTTTTCCTTCTGTCACAATTTAAAATCATTTGGTAAAAATCAGAGATGGGAATCTTATTGATAGATTGAACTTTAGAAGTTTAAGAAGTATATTTGTATAAAATCGAAAAACCATACTGCCATGAAAAACTTAACAAGAGTATTATTGCTCGTAATGATAACAGTCAGCCTTAGCTCCTGCGAATCGATTAAAGGCATTTTTGATGTTGAAGTGGATACTACCATTGAAGGCGAAATGGATATCCAGACGGATGGGACTGCTCTGAAATCCACAAATGATTATGGATTTGATGAATCGATCACAGTGGCTGTTTTAAATGATGATCTGTATGAATATGAGGATAAGATTCAGGAATTTAAAACTTCGGATGTTACCATAGAGGTACTCTCGGTAGACTCTTCAGATGTAGTGTTTTTGCCCGGTACTATATTTACAATTTCAAATGGGGTGAACCCTTCCGTAAGCTGGGAGATAACCACAGATTGGCCCCTTGAGCAGGGAAGTATGCTGGATCTCCTGGATGCAGGTCTCTATGCTGGGGTCGAGACAATTTTAGATGAAAGGGTAGATATTACTATTTCGGCTGTGGGCAGCGCTAACAAAGGGAATGTCCATGCTACAATTCGAGTGGGTATTGAGGTTACGGTTGTTGCCAATCCCCTGGATTAAGCTTACATAAGAAAGCTAATTGGAAGGTTTTCCGTTTTATATGATAATTTTACATCTGCATTAGTGCACACAGTAAAATATCACTCCCATGAAAAAGCTTGTGAAAAGAATCCTTTGGATCTTATTGATCGCTCTGATTTTTTTAGTGATCTGGTTTGCCTGGCCCAGGGTGCCCATTATTACGGCCTTTGCAGCCAAAGGAATGTGCTCCAGTGTATTTCTTGCAGATAAAACCCCGGAGCGGGTAGCTGCTGAGGATCTCTCCTTTTTCCCCATCAGCCTGGCAAAGTGTGAAATTGATTATGAGGAAAAATCGGTAACTGCAAAGGTATTTGGACTGGGGAAGCGCAAGGTGGTTTTCAGGGAAGGGCTGGGCTCGGTGATTGTGCTGGACAAACCCGAAGAGAAGTTAATGGCCGATACTTTTAAGATTCCGGATCCTGGCTACAGTCAGGACACCATTCCCTGGCCCCTGGGCGATGTGATGCCGGAGTCGCTGCCTCAAGGGGTGAATTATGAAAAGCTCAATGCAATTCTGGATGAAGCCATTGATGATCCGGAAGCAGAAGCTTTTAAGAAGACCCTCGGAGTAGCCGTAGTTTATGACAATGAACTAATCGGTGAAAACTACCTGGATGGCTATGATGCCTGGACAAAGTTTCATGGCTGGTCCATGACCAAATCTGTGACCGGAGCCATGGCTGGAGCACTGGTGAAGGAGGGAAGAATGGATATTAAGGCAACTACAGGTATTCCTGAATGGTCCGGTGATGAGCGGAAGAATATTACCATTGAGAATATTTTGCATATGAGCAGCGGACTGGCTTGGTTTGAGAATTATTTCACCATCTCCGATGCCACAGTGATGTTAATGCAGAGTGATGATATGTTTGCTTCGATCACGGGCTGTGAACTGGAGCATGAACCGGGAAGTTATTGGAACTATTCATCGGGTGACGCTAACCTGCTGTCCGGATTGCTTAGAATGGCCATCGGAGATAATCAGGAGTACCTGGGTTATGCTTATACAAGTATTTTTCATCGCATTGGCATGTTGAATACGGTGGTGGAGACCGATGCCAGCAATCTTTTTGTGGCTTCCTCCTACAGTTATGGTTCCACTCGCGATTGGGCCCGTTTTGGTATGCTTTTCCTGAATGAGGGTATTTTCGAAGGAGATACGGTGCTTACACCAGAGTGGGTGGACTATATGAGGACTGCGGCACCAGCATCTGATGGCCAGTACGCCTCCACATTTTGGTTGAAAGAACCAAATGAGGAGCGGGCCCTGGTGGATGTACCAGACGATATTTTCTTTGCAGATGGTTTCCTGGGGCAGCGGGTTTATATAATCCCCTCCAAAAAGCTGGTGGTGGTGCGTATGGGTTACAGCCTGAGCGACTTTAATGTAAATGATTTTCTGAGAGATATTATAGCCACTCTTCCTGCATAGAGCTTACAGCTGTTGTGCAGCAAGCTGGGCATGTAATTTTTTTGTAATAGTGAAGTGTTCGTGATCGTAATAGGACTTCAGGTCCCAGGATCTTTGAAGTACTTCACCAGCCTTATTAATAAAGCATACTGATCTCCTGGTTTTAAGGCAAGGGCTAAGCGATAATACTCCTCTGCCTTTTGAATGGATCCTCCCTTTGCATATATACTGGCATACCATAGCAATATATTGGCTTCCGGCCAGCCACTCTTCTCTTTCATTTTCCGAATCTCTTCCAGGTAGAAAGCCGTCCTGGCAGTGTCACCCTGCGATACGGTACATATGGCCTGCCAGTAGTAGAAGGTGGACTTCTGTTCGGGCCAGTGCTTAATTCCCTCTTCGAAGAGCTTATGTTCCTTTTTGTGTGAACCTATTTCGTGGTAGGCCCCACCCAACAATATATAGGTCCATGCTAAGCTCAAAGCCTTCGATGGATGCTTCCCATTGGTGAAGGTTGAAGTTGATCCAGGCCACCATGTCTGTCATGTAAGTTGAGTGCGGATACAGATCCAGGTAGCGCTTAGAATAATCCAGTTGCTCCAGTGGTTTTTTATCGGCTACGGCTTTCACTGCCCGAACCTTCAATTGCATTTCTGGTGGTAACTGCTCCATCCTGTCGTATGCTTCGTATGCCCACTTTTTTGATAGTTCTGCCTGACGAATATCGGCATAACAATATGCCAGCTTCATCATGGCCGAAACGAAATTGGAGTCAGCCCGGATCGCTTTGTTGTAATTCTCTGCTGCGCAGGAATAGTCGAGATATCCATGACACATTAAACCCTGCAGATAGTATTTATAGGCTTTCGGAGAATTGGTATAAGCATAAGCCAGATTGAAATCAACGCTTTGTCTGATCTTTTTGATTTCCAAGAAATTGCGTATTTGTAGAGAAAGGGAGTCGGACAGTTTAAACAGTTCATCTTCAGCATTGCCTTCCATCGCATAGGATTTGTAAATCTCTTCTGTGGCAGCATTCATGATATTGGCGGTAATTCTCAACTTATCGCCCAATTTGTGCATGTTCCCGGAGATCACCGTATTGGCTTCCACCTTACGAGCCATGTCATTAATCAGGGAAGGAGTAAGTGATGCGTAATTGACCCCTGCATCCTTCTATATTAAACTATTCATGGTCAAAAATTGTCTTACAGATAATTCTTCGGAATTAGAAAGAGCAGTGATGACCAGGTTTTGCAATCCTCCCTGCCAAAGGTTGTAGATGGAATCGCCTGTCATGTTTTTAAAAGGCATCACAGCGATGGAGATTTTCCCCTTCATCGCTCTGGGTAGATTAGAATTTCCTGCCTGGAAAATTTTAGGGTAGACCAGCACAGCTACAACAATAAGGAGAACCCCAATTATTCCATCACTTACTCTGAGCTTCCTGCGATGAGTCACTTCAGCTTCCTTGTCCTGTACCACCTTCTCAAGGGGTTCGGTTTTTACCACCCCGTGAGGGGTGATATCAAAGATCCAGGAGAGGACCAATGCCACCGGCAGGCCAAGAATCAATAGAATGATAACCAGGGTTACGGTCCAGTCGGGTAGTCCAAGCCGGGGCAACATAATATCCCCTGCTTCCATGATGATAAAGGCGGTGGCTGCATACATAGCCAATACCTTCGGTACACCGCGTCGCTTCAGTTCCTTCCAGAAAGAAGGGCGTTTTTCCTTGGTAAGTGACATCTATGCACGGGTTTGGTTCTCTGCAATTTACGATTTGAAAGTACAGAAGTCAAATGACACTTGGCGGGAAAAAGCAGGAAGCCGTCCCGAATCTGCAATAGAGTAGGCCTGTTGGTCATATTGTGATTAATATCTTATATTTATCATTACTGAAAATTCCATTTAATGCCACTCAACAACAACTCATTTCTGAGAATCCTGTTTTTGTCACTTGCAGTCTCCTTTATCTCCTGCAAGCGAGAGGCTGCTACAGATTTTTTTCGCAATACCGACTTCAATGCCCAATGGCAGTTCCATATGGGCGATATTGGTGATCCAGCATCCCCGGAGATTGATGCAAGGGAGTGGAGACCGGTTCATCTTCCCCATGACTGGAGCATTGTTGATTATAAGGTACAGGATTCACTTCATGCAGGACCTTTCTATAAAAATCTTCCTGGAGGGGCGGATGTGGGATACCTGCGTGACGGGATTGCCTGGTACAGGAAGGAATTCATGATCTCGACCAGTAGTGAAGGGAAACAGCTTATGCTCAACTTCGATGGCGTGCAGACTCAGATGGAACTCTGGGTGAATGGCACCCTGATCGGGGAGCATGCTTATGGATATACTCCCTTTCTCTTTGATATTGCTCCGGCTCTCAACCCTCCGGGCGAAAACAATGTGATTGCAGTGAAGACTGTTAATCGGGGGGAGAATTCCAGGTGGTTTTCCGGGGCTGGTATCTACCGGCCTGTGACATTATCCATGCTTCAGCCGGTGGCCATTGCTCCCTGGGGTTTGTATGTGACCACTTCTGAGGTATCAGATGAACAGGCAACTGTTAATCTCGAAATAGAGGTGTCCAATCAATTGGATGTGGAAGCTGAACTTACAGCAGAAATAGCCATTGTTTCACCGGGCGATCTGCAGATTATGTTTTCAACAGCTGCCCTTTCTGTAGGGGCAAATTCAAATGCTACCCTTTCTGCTTCGGAAAGCATTGGAAACCCTCAACTTTGGAATATCGATCAGCCGCAACTTTACAGGGTAGAAGCAATCCTCTATGCGGATGGTAAAAAGGTAGATAGTTATAGTACCAGCTTTGGGATCCGATCTATAGCCTACAGTGTGAAGGATGGATTTCTGCTCAATGGAGAGGAGGTCCTGATGAAAGGTGCCTGCATGCACCATGACAACGGACTGCTTGGAGCTGCAGCGTTTCAGGACGCTGAATACCGCAGGGTGAAACGGATGAAAGAGAATGGCTACAATGCCATCCGGACCAGTCACAATCCTCCGTCAGCATCCTTTTTGGATGCCTGTGATGAGCTGGGGATGCTGGTGATTGATGAGTCCTTTGATCACTGGTTGAAACCAAAACGCCCCAATGACTATTCCAACTATTTTGAAGAGTGGCATATGAGGGATGTGCAGGCCATGGTGTATCGCGACCGGAATCACCCCAGCGTGGTGATGTGGAGTTTTGGGAACGAGATCCAGGAGCGTTCCGATCCCGATGGCATTGAGATTGGGAAGCAACTGACAAAGGCAATTAAGGAAGTGGACGATAGCCGTCCCGTAACCCAGGCAGTATGTCATTTCTGGGATAATCCAGGAAAAGAGTGGGATTACTCAGAAGGAGCTTTCAGCATGCTGGATATTGGGGGGTATAATTACCAGTTTCTGAATTATGAACCGGATCATCTGAAATTTCCTGAGCGCATCATGTATGGCTCAGAATCGGTACCCCAGCATGCCTGGGAGAACTGGGAGATGGTAAAAAGGCACAAGTATGTACTGGGCGATTTTGTATGGACAGGGATGGACTATATCGGTGAGTCCGGAATTGGGCATCACTACCTGGTAGATAAGGGAGCCAAAGAGGAGTGGGCTTCTCTGATGGGCTGGCCCTGGTACGTGGCCTGGTGCGGTGATATCGATCTGCTGGGCAATAAAAAACCACAATCCTACTACCGTGATATACTTTGGGGAGCGAGCAAACTTGAGATGCTGGTCTCCACCCCCCTTCCGGAGGGAAAGGAATCCAGATTAAGCTACTGGGGCTGGTACGACGAACTAAAAAGCTGGAACTGGGAGGGTCATGAAGGCAAAGCCATTACCGTGAAGGTTTATTCCTCCTATCCGGAGGTGAGACTTGAGCTTAACGGCTTGGAAGTGGCTACTTCACAAATCGACTCGCTGGATAAGTTCGTGGCTCAATTTGTGCTGCTTTATGAACCTGGTGAATTAAAGGCCAAAGGAATCAAGGATGGTAAGGAGATGGAATCGCTGATTCTGCAAACAGCCGGTCCGGCCAGTCGACTGCTAGCAGACAAAGAGAAAGCAGGAATCTCAGCTGAAAAAAATTCACTGGCCTTTATCAATATTGGTGCCATGGATCAGGAAGGAAATCTTGCAGTTACCAATGACTCTGAGATACAGCTTGTGGTGTCCGGTCCGGCCACACTTCAGGCTGCCGGGAATGCTGCCCCCATGCACCAGGGAAGTTTTACCGATGATACTTTCAATCTGTTCCGGGGCAAGGGCCTGGTAATTGTTCGTTCGACCGGTGAACCGGGAAACATAACAGTGGAGGTCTCAGCAAAAGGACTGGAAGCAGCTACGGTGTCCCTGGAGGCCAGATAGTTCTGCCCGGTGACCAGTGTGCTATGAATTTTTATTAATACCTTAGATATGAAAAAATCAACAACAATTCTTATTCTTTTCCTGGCAGTATGCACGATATCTGCCCAGGATATTAACGGAACATGGAGTGGGGCACTGGATACTCCGGGAGGACAACTGCGGATTAATTTTAATGTCTCTTCAACGGAGCTTGGGTATAGCTCTACCCTGGATAGTCCCGATCAGAACGCTTATGGGATATCGGTTGATACCACATTTTACAAAAAGCCAGAGTTAACTATCAAGGTAGCCAGTCTGGATCTGGAATACGTGGGGACTGTGGTTGATGATACATGCATGAATGGTACTCTGACTCAGATGGGTCAATCTTTGGAGTTGAATATGAAAAAGAAGGCGGAGTAAAGTTGTCTTCTTTTCTCAGAAATTCATGCTGAGTGATATTGTATTTGCTGAGTTGTTGATTCATGGGCAGGCATAGCTTGTGAGGGCAATGAGTGCGATAATTTGCTTGCAAGTTTTATGGTTTTAGCTCCAGCTTGAGCATTAAGCCTTTTTTCCATAAATTGCCGGTGAGAAATTGATTTCAACCAGGTGCTTTTGATATGGGTATATTCTCCAGAGTAATTTCTCATGTTGGTTCCGGTACCACTACCGGGAATTACTATAGTTCAATGAACAATGCTTTGTTGAAGCTTAATAATGAGTATACCATGTTGCACTATCCGCTCTATGGTTCAGAAGGTGATAGTTTTCTCAAAGCACAGGCAAATCTGACCGACTATTGCATGTCGCTTTTGCCGCCTGTCAAGAATAAGATATTGCTTGAAGTGGGTTGTGGGAATGGTGTTCAGGCCATTCATATTCACAGGAAGTTTGCCCCGGAACGTATCGAAGCAATAGATCTGAATGCAGATAATATTGAAATCGCAAAAAATGAGGCTGAAAGTAAAGGTATTCAGCGAGTAGATTTCTCTGTTGATGATGCACATGATCTGTCCACAATTGAAGATAATTCCATCGATATTGTAATCAATATTGAAAGTGCTTTTCACTATCCGGATAAAGCGTCTTTTTTAAAACAGATACACCGTGTTCTCAAACCCGGAGGGTCATTTCTGATTGCAGATATTCTTGCCAGAAAAAGCAAGGGGAACCGCTTAAAGAATTCCTGGAAAAAAAACATGTCCTACCACCACTGGCTTTTAGAGAACTACCTGGAGGAGCTTTCCCGGGCCAATTTTCAGACTGATACGGTGTCAGATATTACTTCTGGAGTAATCCGTGGATTCAAATGTTACAGGAAATGGCTTAGGGAGAGGAAAAGGCTGCATTTTATTGAAGGACTGATTCTGAAGTTATATTATACTATTCATGTAAATGTAAATGTGTATTTACTGAAGAACAGAAGAAAATATCTTGTTTTTGTGGGGAGCAAGCCGTGATCTTGAAATTTTGACCAGCTAAAAAGATAGCTTTGTATCAGATGGAACAATTTGATGTTATTGTTGTTGGAGCTGGTCCTGCAGGCCTGTTGGCTGCAGGAAGTGCGGCGGAGAAGGGAGGACGGGTACTTGTCCTGGAAAAGATGAGGCAGGAGGGGCGGAAGTTGCTGATTACAGGAAAGGGACGATGTAACATTACCAATGATGCCAATGTGAGCGAATTCATAAGGCATGTCTATCCTAATGGCAGGTTTCTTCGCACTGCATTCGGGCTTTTTTTTTCCAAAGAGATTCTGGAGTTACTTCAAAGATACGGGGTGGAGACTACCTGCGAGCGGGGTGGTCGCTACTTCCCCACCAGCAACAGGTCGGCAGATGTATTAATGGCACTGTTAAAGTGGGTAAATGAAAAAAAGGTAGATATTCGTTGTGGAATGAAGGTTGAAAAACTGCTCGTTGAAAATCAAATCATAAAGGGAGTGCAGGCAAATGGCAAGGAGTTCAGAGCTGGTAAGGTAATCCTGGCCACCGGGGGGAAATCTTATCCGGCCACCGGATCTAACGGGGAAGGCTATGAATTGGCCCGTTCTGTGGGACATACTATTGTTCCTGTAAGACCAGCCCTGGTTCCTCTGGAAACGGGAGGTAATCTGGCCCGGCAGCTGCAGGGCCTCACCTTGAAAAATGTGCGGGCAACAATCTGGGTAAATGGAAAAAAGGACGGAGAAGATTTTGGTGAGATGATCTTTACCCATTTTGGATTATCAGGGCCCATCATACTTTCCCTTAGCAGGATTGTGGTTGATGCCCTGCATCAGAAAAGTGCAGTGGAGATCAGTATCGATCTGAAGCCGGCTCTTGATGAACAAAAGCTGGATGTACGTTTGCTTCGGGATCTTAATGAAGCCGGAAAAAAGAATATTTCCAATCTGTTCCGGAATTGGTTACCTGCCTCAATGATCCCTGTTTTTTTGAAATCTCTTGGAATTGATCCGGGAAAGGTTGGGCATCAGGTTTCCTCCAAAGAACGAAAGAGTATTAGAAATATGATGAAAGATTTCCGTTTTGAAATCAAGGGACACCGGTCGTTTAAGGAGGCCATCATTACAGCAGGTGGTGTCGCCACAAAAGAAATCACATCAAAAACAATGGAGTCCAAGCTGGTATTCGGACTCTATTTCGCTGGAGAGGTGATCGATGTGGATGCCGAAACAGGGGGGTATAATCTGCAGATTGCCTACTCTACCGGATTTCTGGCAGGGAGATCACTAAAGCAGTTATAGCTGGAGACTCACTTTTTTTCTTGAATAATTCTTGTATTGAATCAATAGTCCCAGGCATCCAACTTTATCTTCGATCTCCTCCTCGGTGGACTTTCTTGCCAGGACATCCACCTTGATGGTCAATGGTTTTGCAACATCAAATCCAAGACCAATCGATTCCAGATAATTGTCCTCAGCGTTATCGTAAAGCACGTCCTGGGTCTGCTGGTCGATCAGGATAAAGTGAATGGGGTACAATTTACTATGGGTGCAAAAGGAGAGAACATAGTCTTTTTGTCCATAAAATACCACATTGAATTCAACGGTGTCCAGGGCGCTTATGCTTGTCGAGTGGGACTGGCTGTATGTTTTGTAACCTTTCTGAAGGTCGGAATTGCAATCTCCCTCCAGGTGATGTGTTTCGCAATTCTGTGCAATCAAATGGCCGGGGAGAATCAGAAAGAGTATAGCCAGAACCTGCATTTGTCCTTTTCGTTTCATATTTTCCCAGATTTATAAATTTGCTGTTACAGTGTTATTTCTCAACTCAATGATGGCGGCCTTCAAAGCATTAAATTCATCTTCAGTTAAACTGGGCTGACTTGTTGACTTGCCCCCTCCGATGACCAGCTTTTTTAGCTGCTTGTCATCCGATTCTTTAGATGGTTTGATGGTGACTCTCCCTGTTGCTGGTTTAATTCCGTCGTAGATGCTTTTTATTTTCTCCAGACCCTCAATGGTCGATATTACACCGGGATCATCAGAATCCAAGCTTTTTGCAAAGACCATGAAGTTATCAATGGCGAATTTTTGATCGGCCAGGTGCTGTAGTGAGGCATCTGCAGTTAGGTAACTATCAATCATGTTTGCTGCAAGATACAGGCTCTCAATAAATGCACCGGCAGAGATCATCACCACTGTATTGGACCTTTCATTTCTTTCACAGAAATGGAGGATATTTATAAATGCATCATTAGAGATGGTGTAAAGAGAATCCAGAAATTCAATGTTGTCCTGAGCTTTCTTAATCATCTCCTCATCCACAGCTTCATTTATTTGAATTTCCTCAGCCAGAGATTTCGCGACTTCCAAATAATCCAGTGTCTCCTCGTGCCTGCCAAAAAGAGCTGAGTAGGCCAGATCGGTCATGTAAATACCCAGAGCCTGAGTTTTCATTTTAGTGCCAAGATATTGATCTGCCCTTTCCACGGGATTGAGGAGTGAGCCGTCAAAGCTCATTTCAAACATATCTATTACGCTTAGCATCTCTGTAGGAGATGGGAATAGATAAAAAACCTGACTGAATGATTCAATTCCGGCTGATGATGCTGTATTGTCTACATCCTGGATTAGCACATTGGATTCCTTTTTCCCTGACTGGCAAGCTGAGGCCATTATCATGGCGATCACTATCGCCACGGGAACGATGTTCTTTCGTAAAGGTTTCATATCGTTTTTCATTGTAAACTTGGTTCAATTTAAACAAATTTTCCATATTAACTTCCTGGGGGCCTCTTTCTCTTCAGACTGCCAGAATATACAATAAGCTTTTGTAATACACTATACCTTAAGAGAAGGTAAAGGATCAGTGTCATTAACCAAATGGCCGAAAGATTAAAGTAGAGTGTGGGTATCTGCCAGTTTCCCACGAGCTTGACAGATGCATAAAAATGGGCACGACCATTCCTTTTGACGGGATAGGTGTAGACCGGGTCCATTTTGCTAAGAAGTAAGCCATCTCTTTTAACTAACTTGTGCAGATCATTTCGGTTTAAGACCAATTGAGCCAATTGTTCATTATAATAGCTTCTTTTCAACTGAATATATGCCTCCAGTCCCCCGGTAACCATCATCAGAGAATCAATCAGATTATCTTTTTCCCGGGTAAGCCTGTCCCGGTGCAGACGAAGTGCAGACTGGTAATTGTGCAGCCATTGGATAATATCCTTACCAGCTTCTGCAGAGAAGTGATCCTGGTTGATGTATTCTGGATGCGGGTAAGGTGTGGTCAGAAAAATGGAGGAGAGGGCATTGTCAATGGTCTGAAGATACCCTGATAAGGCCTGATCATCAGGATTGGTCTGTTGTAAAGCAACGGCATCCTCTATCTCTTGTGTTAGTCTGGGAATAAGGAATTGCATATCGTAGGTAATATTGCTCTCTAATCTTTCAATATCATAGAGTGGCTTCTGGTATGCATTATTCATAAACTGATTGACCGACAGGGCTTCATAAGCCCATCGGCTGGCCATCAAATCACCTGGAAAGGGGACCACCTGAGTGGTTGTAAATTTGTAATGGAGCTTGTCAAATTTTACGATAACACCGGCCAGGAGAATCTGGGGTACCAAGAGAAACGGAACTATAACATAGATGGCAACCGCAGATTTCAGACCATCAGAAATAAGAAGTCCAAGCATATTAGCAAAACATGCTGTAGAGAAGAGGATCAGCCAATAAGAGAAGCTCAGTCCACGGATCTCCATAATAAAGTTGCCAACTATCACAAACATCAGCATCTGGATGCCGGACAGGATAAATAACAGGGAGATCTTGGAAAATAGATAGGCTGTCCTGCTCAGGTGGAGAAATGATTCCCGCTCCTGGATTCTACGGTCTCGGTGGATCTCTTCAGCAGCGATAATCAGTCCGAGAAAAAGCGCCACAATTACACTCATAAACAGATAGGCCGGGAGGTTTTCATTCTGACTGAAAATGTAGAGGTGTGGGTCTTGTTCATTACCGGAAACATATTTTGAGAAGAATCCAAGAATAAGCGCCAGAAAGGGAGCCACAAGTAGTGCCATGGACATAAACTGCCGATCGGCCAGCTTTGAAAGCAGGTTCCTTGTAAAGAAGATCTGACATTGTCGCAATGCCCCTGGAATCATGAATTTAATTGATGGGATATCCTTTTTTTCAGTATTGAATTCCTGTCCCTTCTCAATCTTTTCCAAATATGTGGAGTACCATTCAGGAGGAGAAGACTTGCGCTGTGTTGTATAAGCTCCATATTCATCCACATCTTTGGCCTCAATCACTCCAAGTATGTCGTTTGGATTAACATTTCCGCAAGTCGGGCATTCACTTTCAGCAGCATCTACCCTTCCGGCCAGTTTTTTGAAGTAAGTGATTCCATCAATCGGATTTCCTGAATAGACCGGGTATCCTCCTCTGTCGAGTACAATAAGGTGATCAAATTGCTTGAACAGTTCGGAGGAGGGCTGGTGTATGGTTGAAACGACCAGCTTTCCTTTGAGTGTCTGTTCTTTTAGCAAAGCAATCACATGTTCAGAATCGGTTGAGGAGAGTCCAGATGTGGGTTCATCCACAAAAAGAATTTGGGGCTCACGAATCAATTCGAGGGCAATATTTAGTCGTTTTCGCTGACCTCCACTGATGTACTTATTAAGAGGGGATCCTACTTTTAAGCTTTTAGCATCGCTAAGATCCAGTTCCTTAAGAAGCTTTTCGACTGCATTATTAATCTCTTCAGAAGTGTGTCCATCCAAACATAATTTTGCATTGAACAGAAGATTCTGCTCAACTGTCAGTTCCTCAATCAACAGGTCGTCCTGTGGAATGTATCCGATCATTCCATCAAGCTCACCGCTTTTTTTATGAAGGTTGCGGCCATTGATATAAATACCTCCTGATTGTGGTTTCAGCTCTCCATTCAATACCTTCAAAAGGGTTGATTTGCCAGCTCCGCTTCCTCCCATGATTCCTACCAGTTGGCCGGATCGGCCCATAAAGCTGAATTTCTTAATTCCGTGAGTTGAATTCCTGAATTGGTACTTTATCTCCTTGGCGCAGAAATTGATTGATTTTGTCTTGATGTCCTGGAAATACCTGGATACAATTTCAGAGTAATAGATGGGAGAGATGCCCTCACTTCGTATAGAACCACCCCGGGAAAAAATATATACATGTTTTGGGAAAATATATTTCTCATTGTTTAGTAGTTTTGCTTTTCCGATATACTGGAACATGTATATGTCAGCTCGTTGTATGGTAAAGAATAAGATTTGTCCGGAAAGTCCATTTTTCTGAATATGCTTGATGTTTCCATCCATGAAATCAGGGTCATCACTAACAATAAGCAAACTCTCCTTCCCGGGGACCTGATAGAACTTATCCTTGATAAAGGCCGAGCAATTCTCAAACTCTTTGTCGGTGATCAACAGGCCACTGGCTATTGTGCGAACTGAATCAGAGATAGTACCGGAAAATCCAGTGCCTGACATTCCTGCATCTGAAAAATATTTGGTAAATCTTATTAAGCTTATGAGGATCATAAACCGTTGGGAGATATGCAGCTCATCGACAATTTGTTTACAGATCCCCAGTATTTTCACCGACCAGGCAGAGATTTTCTTTTCTTTCTGGTCACTACCCACCAGCTCCATCTCACTGGCATACTGATCAAAGATCAGTAAGTATTTTTCTGTCAGGGATTTACTGAATTGCCGGGTAAGATAAGTCTCTACAAAATTCCTTGCAAGGAGATACATAGCTCCCCTGTTGATGTTCACCATAATGGCAAACAAACGCATCAAGGAATTGAGCATGGAATCATTCATTTGGGAGAACCATTTTCATTTTCCCTTTACCTTCTTTCGATTTTTCAAATATTAAACTACCGTCATGGGCTTCCATGATGATCTGGGAAACCGCCAATCCTATTCCCATGGTAAGGTTCAGGGAAAAATTATTGCTTGAAAACTGATCAATCAAAATACTGAACAGGGTCTCAGAATAGTTATTTCCCCCATCTTCCACCAGGCACTCCATCGTTCCGTTTAAGTTTGAGGAAGTGATGGTAATCTCTCCATTTTCCGGGGTGTGTTCCTTTGCGAAATGGATCAGGTTTACCAGGCAACTCACCAGCAAATCAGAATCTCCTTTTAGCTGGTGGGCATCTGTGCCCACATGTATATTTAGTTTGATATCCAGTTCCTTCAGTTCTTCACTGGTCTCGATGGTGCTATACTGAATGACCTCTTGTATGGAAATCGGCTGTTTTTCCAATGAGAATCCCGGGGATTTTAAAATGGAGATCTGCTGGGCCAGCATGGAGAACTGCTCCAGTTTAAATACCGATTTATCGAGGATATTGACCACTTCGGTGAGTTCATCTCCTTCAATTTTACTCTTCAACAAGTGCAGTGTTCCCATCATTCGGTTCAGTGGAGGCGTGATTTCATTGCTGATGGAGTTGATGATTTCGGACTTTAAGCCGTCCATGTTTAACAATTCGGCATTCATTTTCTCAAGCTCTTCCAGAATTTGTTGATTTTTCTTTTTCAGGTGGAAGACTTCAACAGAATTCATTATTGTAGCTCTGACTTCATCAGACTGAAAGGGCTTTTTAATGTATCCATGAACACGGCCAACGTTAACCGCATCAATTACTGTTTCTGCTTCAGTAAAGGCGGTTAAAAGGTACCTCCGGATATCGGGATATTTCTCTGCGACAATTTCCAATAATTCGATTCCAGTCATCTCCGGCATTCGCTGGTCGGAAACAATTACCTGGATTTCTTTTTCCTCAAGAATTTTTAGAGCCTCACGAGGGAATTCGGTCAGAGTAATATCGAAGTCTTTTTTGAAAGTTTCCTTGAACAACATCAGGTTCACAGGAACATCATCCACATACAGTACAACAGGTTTTTCCTGGTCCATGGCAAGCAACAGTTAATAGGTTGAGTTGATATTGCAATATAATTCAATTTCGTGTGTATTTTACGCTTGATTAGAGATATAATTGTTAAAAACTTTCCTGCGGCCTGCAGTGATTTAACCCTTGAGTGCTTCGAAAGCCAAAACTTTTAACTTTTTGTTAGGTTTTTTGAAAGGGGTTTTATTAGTTTGCTTGGACCTGGCGGTATTCATACCCTCAAGGTTCTTCCAATGAACGGGAGCCGGGTCTCTTCTATGGGGGTGGATGCCCCGGGTTCTTATCAAATCGATTTGGCCGAATTTGAGCAAGGGAGCTATCTCATTCAGGTGGACAGCGACCAGGAATTCACCTCGCAAATAATCATCAAGCAATATATATTTCTTGCAAGTGGATGCATATTCTTTTCCAGATATAGGCTGTGATCGCATCATTTGCATACGATCAAATGATGCAATCACCATGGTTTTGTAGGACAACATGGCCGAAGTACTTTTGTGCCGTAATGAGATTTACCCGATCTGGGATTTAAGCAAACAGATAAGCATTATCCCCAGAGTTTTGGATTACCCTTTTGGGGAAATCTGATTCTGGGAGTCCATGTATCTTATGGCAGGGAGCAGTTGCCAGAAATGTGTAAATACGCCCAGCTCATTCCCGCGATGGGTACCCGGTGTAAGGTAAAGCATGAAAACATGTGAAGTTTCCAGTACCAGGAATACGATTCTGTGGGAAGTAATAAAAAGCAAAAAAATGATGTTGATAAGCACATGATTCACCTTCATTCGGTGTGTGATTAATATCTAATTTCACAGGCATTAATATACCAAAGGAGATAGTGATATGAGAGATCTGGAAGTTTTAATGAATCCAAACAAGATGGTAAAGCATCTTCAGAAACCGGCCCGTGAGTTTACAAAATACGACATCATTAAGTTCATTGGTGATCATCATATTGAAATGCTCAACTTCCGTTATGTGGGTGAAGATGGAAAATTGAAAACACTCAATTTTGTCATTACCAGTAAAGACTATCTGGAGTCGATTTTATCGACCGGAGAGCGTGTTGACGGATCCAGCTTGTTCTCTTATATCGATGCGCAATCCAGTGATTTGTATGTCATACCCAGGTTTCGGACAGCATTTGTCAATCCTTTTACAGAGCAACCCACACTGGATATTTTATGTTCGTTTTACACAAGGGATGGAAAACCGCTAGAAAGTGCTCCCGAGTATATCCTGAAAAAAGCATCCAGGCTGTTTACTGAAGAAACCGGCTATACTTTCAAAGCGATGGGCGAATTGGAATATTACATTATCAGTGAGAAAAAAGACCTGTACCCTGCAAGGGATCAGAGAGGTTATCATACTGCAGCCCCTTTTACCAATTGGGAAAGTCTGAGGTTGGAAGCTTTACAGATTATTGCTCAAAGCGGTGGGAAGGTAAAGTATGGGCATTCCGAGGTTGGTAACTTTACTACCGATACCCATATGTATGAGCAACATGAAATAGAGTTTAATCCTGTTGAGGCTGAAGAAGCTGTGGAGCAATTGATCATTGCCAAATGGATATTGAGAATGCTGGGGCAGAAATATGGAGTGACTATTAGTTTTGCCCCGAAAATCACTGTCGGGAAGGCAGGCAGTGGTTTACATATACATTTTCTGGCTGAAAAAGATGGCATTAACCACATGGCTGATGATAATGGCTTAAGCGATACAGCGAAAAAAATTATTGCAGGCATTTTGGATAAAGCGCAGTCCTTAACTGCATTTGGAAATACAATCCCCACTTCCTACTTAAGACTGGTACCCCACCAGGAGGCCCCCACTAAGGTGTGTTGGGGCGACAGCAACAGATCCGTCTTGGTACGGGTCCCATTGGGGTGGATAGCTAAAACCAACATGATTAAAGACGTCAATCCTCAGGAAAGAGGAGAAGTGCCTTATATTCCCGGGAAGCAAACGGTTGAATTCAGAGTGCCTGATGGCTCGGCCGATTTGTATCACCTGATGGCCGCCATGATACTTGCATCAAAAGAGGGATTGCTTTCAAAGGATTCCTTAAAAAGAGCCGAGGACTTATACATCAATGTGAATATTTTCAAACCTGAGCACAAAGAAGTCCTGAGCGGTTTAACCGCCTTACCTGCCTCCTGTCATGAATCTGCAGGCTATCTGGAGAATGATGCGGACTTCTACCAGCAAGACGGTGTGTTTCCTAAAGGGGCCATTGATAATTTCATAAAAAAATTACAATCCTTTGATGATCAATCCTTAAGTAAAAGGCTATTGGGCAAAACTGAAGAAGTGAAAAAGATGGTTGATCAGTATATACACTGTATGTAAGAATTCAGGCATGTGCAGCCCCGGAATAATTATCTGGTCTCCTTCTCTTTTCATCTCTCCAATGGAGAGATTCATCAAGCCCTGACCGTTCTTTGAGCCTCTCAGGGGACTCGAACCCCCGACCTGTTCATTACGAATGAACTGCTCTGCCAGCTGAGCTAAAGAGGCATAAGAAATTGCAGCAAACTGTAAGTATTTACTGCTACTTATTTGGGCAAACCAAAGTTGTCTACTACAAAATCAATGTCTTTATCACCCCGTCCACTTAAATTAACCAGTATGGATTTTTGTGGCTGCTCTTTTGCTACTTTTAATGCATATGCCACAGCATGAGCGCTTTCAAGTGCAGGAATAATCCCTTCCAGTCGACTTAATTCGTAAAAGGCATCAATGGCTTCTTTGTCATTAATAATATCGTAGTTAACCGAATTTAAGTCTTTTAGCATACTGTGCTCCGGACCAACTCCGGGATAATCCAGCCCACTGGCAACAGAGTAAACTGGTGTGGGTTCTCCTTTTTCATCCTGTAAGAGGTAACACTTAAAACCATGTATTATGCCTGGTTTTCCAAATTTCATTGTGGCGGCATGTTCACCAAGTTCCAGGGAGCGCCCGGATGGTTCGACACCATGCAGTTGGCATTCTTCGTCATCCAGAAATGCTGAGAATATTCCCATCGCATTACTTCCTCCACCTACACAGGCAATTACATTATCCGGTAGTTCTCCGGTCATATCCAGATACTGTTCGCGGGCTTCAATTCCAACTATACGCTGAAAATCGCGAACCAACATAGGAAAGGGATGGGGACCTACCACTGAGCCAATACAGTATAAGGTACTAACAGGATCTTTGAGATATGCTTCGAAGGCTGAATCTACTGCTTCTTTCAAGGTTTTTAAGCCATGAGTAACAGGTACAATTTTGGCTCCCAGTATTTTCATACGTACAACATTTGGGTGCTGTTTTGCAATATCAACTTCGCCCATATGTATTTCGCACTCTAAGCCAAAATATGCTGCTGCAGTAGCCAGCGCCACACCGTGTTGACCTGCGCCGGTTTCTGCAATTAATTTCTCCTTGCCCAGGTGCTTGGCAAGCAGAGCTTCACCCATACAATGATTTAGCTTATGAGCTCCTGAATGATTTAAATCTTCGCGTTTTAAATAAATGCGACCTCCATATTTTTCAGACAAACGTGCACAATAGTACACCGGAGTTGGTCGTCCCTGGTAATGTTTACGTATACTTCGAAGTTCCTGAATAAAGTTGTGAGACTTACTAATGGTGTGATAGGCATCAGTTATTATTTTCATTTCAGCTTCCAGAGCCGGCGGAATAAATGCGCCACCATATGCTTGGAAGAACCCTTCCTTATTCGGATATTTTTTGAAATAATTACTCATACTAAGCTTTCTTTATAATTTGTTTTTACGATCAAGATAACTGATCATTTACATTGGAATATGGGGGATTATGATTGCGGGTCTTTTTTTACAATCCCAAAACTAGAAATTACTTCCCAATTACCCAATTATTTTACTGAACATTAAAATAAAGCGAACCAAATACGATTATCAGACTCAATTAGGGCAACTCAAGCTTATTCTTCTTCGGGACTAATATGCGCAGGGGCCTTGACCTGTTCTTCAAATTGAGAGAAAGATGGATGATCTCTAATCTTTAAGACAGCGAACTGAAGCACCGTCTCCTTTTGGCAGGCCGTAACGGGTAAATTCTGCTTTGGCTGAATATAATGCCCAGGAATCCCCGATATCGTTATCAAGGTCTTCTGTAGTCCAGAAATAAGTCATAAACCCAACAATCACTGTTGGTGTTAAAAGCCATATTTTCACTCATCCACCACTGATCCCCTATTTATATGGTAAGGTATTCATGACCATCCCTGCTATCGGAAAAAGAGCCTGTTTCCTGGGAATATGAGAGTGTACAAACAATAGCACAAATTGCGAATACCATAATCAAATGCTTTTTAGTCAATCTTATGACAAAGGTTTTTATGTTTCTTTTTTCATTTTAGCTATCTGGTTTTCCAAGTCTTCTACCTGGTCTCTTAACTCTTTAATCCTGAATTCTCTGCCGACAAACAAATTATTAAATTGTTCCAGTTCCTGATTTTTTACTTCCAGTTCCCGGGTCCGTTCTTTGACCAGTTCTTCCAGTTGCTGTTGCTGTTGTATCAGCTCCTTTTCCGCCTCTTTGCTTGCGGTGATATCAGTGACTATCCCCTCGATGGCTACAGGCTCTCCTTTATCGTTAGTTATCATTGCATTTCGCTGGTGCAACCATCTTGTTTCGCCAGACTTGTGAATGATCTGAAATTCGTAAAACGGAGACGAATCTCCAGCCAAAAGCTTACTCCATAGGTTCTCAAAATATTTTCCCCATGCGGGATGAATTACTTGTTTAATCAAGATTGGATTGTTATAAAACTCCTCGGGAGTATATCCAAATATATCTGATGAAGCCGGACTAACGTATTCATAGTGACCCTCTGGCAGGGACATGCGATAAATCATGTCTTTGGCATTCTCTGCCAGGAAACGAAAACTATCCCGGCTCTCCCGCAGCGCCTCTTCGGCTTTCTTTCGTTCGGTGATCTCGACTACTGTCCCCAATAATTTCAAAGGAATCCCATCAGTATCCCGGGATATTTCCGCCTGTGCATTTACCCACAGTACTTTCCCGTCAGGGCGGACGACCCTGTGATCGATGTTGTATTTTTTTCCATCTTTTATAGCCAATTCCAGGTTCTGTTGTACGAAAGTTAAATCATCCGGATGGACTACAGATGCAACTAAATCCGGAGTGACCCAGTTTTTACCCTTTTCAAGACCATATAGATTAACTACTTCTTCAGATAGCTCTATTTCATTGGTTTGCAGGTTCCAGTCCAAAAATCCCATGCCTGCCACATTTTGTGCTTTGAGTAATCGATTTTTGGTTTCTATCAGCGCTTCCTCTGCTTGCTTGCGTCTGGTAATGTTTTCAAAAATTGCAACAATCTCGCCAGATTCTAATTTGCAAACAAAATTTTTGAAATATCCTGTGAGGTTCTTATCCTCATATAATCTTTCATCGTGGATTTCGGACTTCCCGGTTTTAAAAACTCGTCTGAAGACATCTGCCAATCCAAATTCCTCAATGCTTGGCCTTACTTCAAAAATACTTTTGCCCAAATCATATTCTTTGGTCATATTGGTGATTTCCTCTCCTGCTTTATTGATGTCTTTAATAATAAAATCTTTTCCGCCCTTAACTGCTTCATAGATGCAAACTCCATTGCTCATGTTATTGAACAGTTCTCTGTATTTCTCTTCACTTGTTTCTAATTTTTTATAAGTCTGTTTATTTTCGGTGACATCAGAGGTGAGGCCGAATATCTGCTTTGGTTTGCCATTAACTAGTCTCGTGAAGATAGATTCCTTTGCATGGAGCCAGCGCCACGATCCGTCTACACGCTTCATCCGGTATTCGTGTTCGATGTTTTCTTCATCCTTTGCTGATTGATAGCGCGGCATTATCTCTTTCAAATAGACATTGAAATCGTCAGGATGCATTAATTGTGGAAGAATATTTTCTCCCATAGTCTGAATCTCTTCTATGCTATAACCCAGGATTTTCGTGATCCCCTGGTTGCTGTAGATAATCTTCCTGTCGATGATGTCATAGATGTAGATAATATCGGGCGAAGTATCCAATAGCTTCTGGTGGAAGGCTAGAATTTCCTGTGAAGCTTTCTCTGTGTGCTTGAGCATTGCAGTTTTCATACTATTCAAAGCATAGAATACTCTTATGAAGAGTGTCACGTCTTAGCTTGCACCTGATTTAACTATAAATTTATGAAAAGCGTTGAGATTGTCAAAATATTGGGATTCAATTTGTTGAGGTTGTTGGCCAGATTTCCGGGCTTTTCAACCGCTTTAAGCTTGTCGATCGTTGTATAGCCAGGCTTAACTGAGCGTCCGAATTAATGGGGAATGTTCACTATTTATGAAGACCTTGATTTGAAAGACAAAATTATTGCAGAAAACCAGAATTCCGAGTGACAACCAGGTGACAAAAAAGCCCCAACCGGACGATTGAGACTCACAAAAAGCATTTTTTAAAAAACTCTGTACTTTATACAACTGAAACAAAAAGGCCTGCATCTGTTTTTTCCACCCTGGCAAGTTTGTTTTTGGTCAGGCCTTTTATGGCTTTGTCCCACTTCTTGTTACTGAGTCCCGTTTGCTCTTTCAAGGCGTTCAGGTCAATGGGAGAATTGTTTTTCAGAATACTCATAAGCAACTTTTCATCATCGCTCAGCTCAAGGGCTTTGTTACTCGAACCTTCGGTTCTCGTGAGCTCGCCTTCGGCTCGGTTCTCGGGTTTCATTTGCGGGAAGAATAATACTTCCTGGATGGAGCTTTGGTTGGTCATGAGCATCACAAGGCGGTCCATGCCAAGTCCCATTCCGGAGGTGGGAGGCATGCCATATTCCAGGGCACGGACAAAATCCATATCGATAAACATCGCTTCATCATCTCCCTTCTCAGAGAGTTTCAGTTGGGCCTGAAAGCGCTCCAATTGGTCGATGGGATCGTTCAGCTCGGTGTAGGCGTTGCAAAGCTCCTTGCCGTTCACCATCAGCTCGAATCGCTCGGTGAGTTCGGGGTTATCGCGGTGTTTTTTACAGAGTGGCGACATTTCCAAAGGGTAGTCGGTGATAAAAGTGGGCTGGATCATATGAGCTTCAGCCTTCTCTCCAAAGATTTCATCAATGATCTTTCCTTTGCCCATGGTATCGTTCACTTCAACACCCAGAGTGTCGGCTATATCCCGAAGTGCAGCTTCGTCCTTTCCTGCGATATCATATCCGGTGGACTCTTTGATGGCATCCATCATGCTGATGCGCTTAAAAGGACGTTTGAAATCGATCTCTTGCTCACCCACCATTACTTTTGTGCTACCATGCAGGTCCAGCGCCACCTTCTCGATCATTTCCTCAGTGAAATCCATCATCCACAGATAGTCCTTGTAGGCTACGTAAATTTCCATCACGGTGAACTCCGGGTTGTGGGTCCGGTCCATCCCTTCGTTCCGGAAGTCCTTGGAGAATTCATACACTCCGTCGTATCCGCCCACAATCAGGCGTTTCAGATAGAGTTCATTGGCAATCCGCAGGTATAAGGGAATATCCAGGGAATTATGGTGGGTAATAAAGGGGCGTGCAGCGGCTCCGCCGGGAATGGGTTGCAGGATGGGGGTCTCAACTTCCAGGTAACCCCTTTCATTGAACAGTTTTCTCAGGGTGGTGTAAACCTGTGTACGTTTTCTGAAGAGTTCTCTTGATTCGGGATTCACAATCAGGTCCACGTAGCGCTGGCGATAGCGAAATTCAGCATCGGTGACCGCATCATACACCTTACCATCGGCCTCTTTTACAATGGGCAGGGGTCTTATGGATTTGCTCAGAATAGTCAGTTCTTTAACATGCACCGAAATTTCGCCTACCTGGGTACGGAATGCAAAGCCCCTGATCCCGATAATATCACCTATATCCAACAACTTCTTGAATACAGTGTTGTACAGTGTTTTGTCTTCGCCCGGACAGAGTTCATCTCTGTTCAGGTAGATTTGAATCCTTCCTGAGGAATCCTGGATCTCTGCGAATGAGGCCTTCCCCATGATCCGTCGGCTCATGATTCTTCCCGCCAGGGTAATATCTTTCAGGGCCTCTTCATTCTCTTCAAGCCCAGAAAGGATTTCCGCTGCATTATGACTGATATCAAACAGTTCCGGAGGATGTGGATTGTACCCCAGTTTTTTTAATTTTTCCAGAGAATTTCTCCTGATTTGTTCCTGTTCACTGAGCTCGGGATTGTGCATTTCTCTATTTATTTTTCAGCTCACAAAGGTATAAAAAAGATTATGTTAATTTTGTGATGTGCGGGGGGATGATGCCTGTCAAATTTCCAAAAATTTATGAATAAAAACTGGGTTATAAAATCGTCAGGCAATGAAGAAGCAATTACTTCATTGACTAAGGACCTCGGCATAGAAAGGTCACTTGCCCAGTTACTTGTTCAGCGCAATATTACCACCTACAAGGAGGCTAAGGATTTTTTTCGTCCTGATCTCTCCAATTTGCATGATCCTTTCCTGATGAAGAATATGGATGTGGCCATCCAACGTATCCTTGGTGCTATTCAAGCCGGTGAAAAAGTATTGATTTATGGTGACTATGATGTGGATGGTACTACTGCAGTAGCCCTGGTATACTCCTACTTCAAGGATCACTTCAAGGGCAGTGATTATTATATACCCGACAGGTATGATGAGGGTTACGGGATATCTCTTAAAGGAATTGATTATGCGGTCGAGCATGGATTCACATTGATCATTGCTTTGGATTGTGGAATAAAAGCAGTGGATAAGGTTGATTATGCCAATGAAAAGGGGGTAGAGTTTATTATCTGTGATCATCATAATCCTGGCGAAAAGATTCCCAATGCAGTGGCTGTCCTGGATCCCAAACAGGAGGGATGTCCTTATCCCTACAAAGAGCTTTCTGGTTGTGGAGTTGGATTAAAGCTTGTTCAGGCCTATGGAATAAAAACAGGATTGGATCCCAATAAGATATATGACTATCTCGACCTGGTGGTTGTAAGTATTGCTTCAGATATAGTTCCAATTACGGGTGAAAACCGGGTCATGGCCCATTTTGGACTCAAGAAACTGAATAACAATCCTTCCATTGGTATGAAGGCCATTAAAGAGGTAGCCGGAATCGAGAAAAAAAGTCTCGATATCGAAGATATTATTTACAAGATTGGACCAAGGATCAATGCTGCCGGGAGAATGGAGTCGGGTAAAAAATCGGTTGATTTGCTTGTCTGTGAAAAGGTTGAGAATGCAAAGGCTATCAGTCAAACGATCAATAACTTCAATCTTGATCGCAGGAACATCGATACTGAGATCACCAGGCAGGCCATTGAAATGATTCAGGGCGATGTTTCCCTCAAGGAGAAGAACTCAACGGTGCTTTATAATCCGGAGTGGCACAAAGGGGTGATTGGGATCGTAGCTTCCAGGCTGCTTGATCATTTTTACAGGCCCACGGTGGTTCTTACCAGGTCCAATGGGATGGTGACCGGGTCGGCCCGGTCTGTTAACGGTTTTGATCTTTATAAGGCCATCGAGTCATGCAGCGATCTGCTTGTGAATTTCGGGGGTCATAAATATGCAGCCGGACTAACCATGAAGGTAAAGAACCTACAATGCTTCAGAGAAAGGTTTGAACAAGTTGTGACTGATAATATAGATCCGGATCAGTTGATTCCCGTGGTGGAGATCGATACAGAGCTGCAACTTACCGAAATCACCCATAAATTTTTTCGGATCCTGAAACAGTTTCAGCCCTTTGGACCGGAAAACACCAGTCCGGTATTTTTATCGGAGAATGTTGTCGATAATGGTTATGGGCGCACCGTAGGGGCAAATGGTGAACATTTGAAACTAACCCTGATCCAGGAGGAAAATCCCTTCAAGGTTTTTCCCGCCATTGGATTTCACAGGGGTAGCGACTTTGCAAAGGTAAACAAGGGTGTTCCCTTTGATATCTGTTATCAGTTGATGGAAAATGATTTCAGGGGCAGGGTAGATCTCCAGATTCATCTTCTCGATATGAAATTTGATTAAAGCATAAGTCGCAACTGAAGCCCTGCTTCCCATTTTTTATTTCCATTTATCTGATCAAAGCCTGAACCAATCACTTCTTTGTTTCTATATTCGATTATAGATATTTTTGTTGAAAAAGAAAGCTGGCGAAGCGGCCGGAGTGTGATCAGAATGGTAGTTTTCTGTCCGCTACCATAAAAGACTGGAAAATTGAAACTATAGTAGAATCCAGGTTCATAGAGATAGATTCTGTTCTCCCAGTTGCTAACAGAGAATAGCACAAATTGTGCGGTAAGCTGCAGATTCCTGGATTTGCAAAGCTTTAGTTGTTGCATCGCTGCATATCCTGGAATTTCTTCCTGTGTTTGTGAATAGTATGAAATTACCAGCCTGGTCTGCCATTTGAAAAGATCTTCGTAATTGTAGGTCAGTAGTCCGTCGAGCCTTGTTGTTCTGTAATCATTCAGGGGACGTAATCTGGCCGAGCTAACTGCCGGGGTAAGCTGCCATGTTTTACTGACCACTCTGGCCTTCCATTGAAGCACTTTGTTCCCTGGATCTTGCAGGCAGAGATCCAGCCTGTGTCCTCTGGATGGTACTGTTGTACGATACCGGGGAGATGGGTATCTGAACAGCTCACCGCTTAGCCTTGCAGTAATATATTTTCCAGTTTCCGCATGCAGATGAAAAGCCACTCCTTGTTCATTTGCAATGTTACTGCCAGAACCATAGGAGGAGGGCAGGGAGCCTTGGTACTCGCTACCATAGTGATGTGCCAGTATGGTCCCCTTTATGAAATCATTGAAATAATATATGGTTCCAAGCAGGCAGGCTATGGAGTGATATCCTGCACTTGACAATTCTCCAAAAATCTGGCTTTGCTTCTTTTGCCAGTTGGCATGTAGACTGGCCTTCTGATAAAGCCTGGGGTCCGGGGCTTTTTCCAGGAACTCCAATGCTTTTCTGCTGGGGTAAAGCCATTCAGCACTGCTCAAAAGACCCACTGCCAGGTGACGCTCCCTGTAGACAGCCTGAATCCCGGTATGGACCCTGAGGGCCAGATCTCTGCCTTCCAGCTCACCAGGTGTCCGGTATAGTCCTGAGCTGCGTTGATACTCCAGCCAGTGATCAGCATCCGGATTTTCTGTGAGTGCCTTTGGGGAGAGACTTATCCTGCGGTGCGAAACCCATAGTAAGAATTGAATTTTCTTCTGTCCCAACTGACACGCGATACCCTGGTTAAAAAGAGCTTCAGTTTTTGAAGCATATGGCTTAATCCGGGATAGGGATTGTCGATTGACAACAAAGTTCCCTGGCTGGTGTATAAATCCGTCACCATTAACAAGCCCCAAACCCTGGTTTAACTGAAAATTTCCAATTACTATGTGTCTGATGATACTCTCACCTTTGTATGAGAGGTAGGCTGAAATAAATTGCGGTCTGTTCCCGTAGAGAAAAAGTTCCCCGGCATCCTTTTCGTAAGTCAGTCCCATGCTTAACTTCTTCCCTGCCTGAGACCTGATTCTTATGCATGTAAGCAGCGGATTACCTGCATCCTTTATGCCTTTACTGGGCGGAAAAGTATGCCCAACATCCATAAGAAACATATGTTTTGAGCGCTTTTTCACATTGTGAATATGACTATGTTCCAGGCAAATGAAGGGTTCTATTTCAAGTATTTTTGATTGATGAAAACCGGGAAGGACCAAAAGCTCATGGATAGAATAGAGCTCTCCGTATTTTTCACGGTAGTTCAGCAAATTGTAAAGTTGAAAGGGAGTAAACAGACCAGATGATTCAAACTCTTCGGGAGAAGCGCTATTCAGGTCCAGGGGAGGTCTCCCCGATTCATCATAAGCGTTTAAGATAGTTTCTGGTACAATGTCCGATTCACTCCTGTACATCAGGTCCTCCATTTCTTGTTGGCTGATAATTACCTTTTGTGCCTCCAGGACTAAGGCGATGCATAAGAAAAAGAGCAGTTGACAAAGCCGAATCTTACCATTCATGTGTCAGGGAGCTTAGGGGTGATATGCCTGAGTCGGTTCTGTATTGGAAGGAGAATTCTGTTACCCATCTTGTGAATTTCAGACTGATGCCCCAGGAAAATATATATGGCCGGTTGCAGAAACCCGTTCTCAGATTGATTCTGGAATTAAGCTTCCATTCCAGTCCGCTGCAAAGGATAATTCCAGATTCGGCTTTAATGTGAAGCTCAGTGTATATGTGGGCTGTTTTGAGGAAAGAGCAAGAGATCCCGGTTTCAATAATCATCTCTTGCCCAGTGGGTAAAGCAGGAAGTGCAGTCCACCCGACAGGATGAACAAGGCGCATTCCAATTTTCCATTGTTCATTGATCCTGACCTGAAGCCCCAGGGCAAAGCTGATCCCCGGGGCATAAATATACTGGTTAGCAATGCCTGTGTTCCAGATATGGATCCCCATTCCTGCACTTATTGCTGAATGAAGTTGAAGTCCATAGGAGAGCCACAGGGATGATTGCCTGAGACCTTCAAGTCCCTGAGTAGTCAGAGCTACTCCAAGGGCTCCTGTTCCTGCAGAGAACTGTCCGGAAAAGGCTGAGCAACCCAACTCTTTCAGCAGGTAGGGTCTGCTATGCTGCAGGGAGACAGAAGACTGCTCAATCCAACCCAGTCCAGCCTGGTTCTGGTTTGCACACCAGTAGCCCTGACTGCATACTGAACTGCCTCCCAGTGCGGCTGAAGCAGTTCCCGGGCAGTGTACCTGACAGGTGACACTTGCTTGAAAAAGGGACAAAAAAAAGACCGGTATTAAAATTCCCGGTCTTTTCAGTGTAAACCCTGTTGGTGATATCATTCTATCATCAGTTGGTTTTAAATTTAAACTTTACGCCCTTTAATTCTTCGTTGGCCTTTACAATTTTGGAGGCCAGGCTCTCCTTGAATTTCAACATTTTCTCCAAAACTGAAGGATCGCCCGTTCCTATAATCTGTGCGGCCAATATACCGGCATTCCTTGCTCCGTCGAGTCCTACAGTGGCAACCGGGATCCCCGGAGGCATTTGCAGGATACTCAGTATGGAATCCCAACCATCGATGGAGATGGATGCATTAATGGGAACTCCAATCACCGGCAGGGGTGTAAGTGCTGCGACTACTCCGGGAAGGTGAGCCGCTCCGCCTGCACCGGCAATAATTACCCGGATCCCCCTCCCTGCAGCATTCCTGGCAAAATCCATGGCCTGATCAGGAGTCCTGTGGGCCGAGAGGGCATTGATCTCAAAAGGGATCTCAAATTCATCCAGCAGCTTTGCTGCATGTTCCATAATGGGAAGGTCCGATGTGCTTCCCATAATAATACTGACTTTAGGATTCATCTATTTATGTAGTTTTGTAAAGATTATCAGTTAACGAAATTACAAATATTTTTTTTCCACGGTTTTGATGCGTATTTTAATATAAAATATTAGATATGAATAGTAATATTGTTCAGGTTCATGATAAATATTTTGAACCATTTATTGATGAAGGAGCGATTCAGAAAGAGATAAGTCGCATTGCGATAGAGATGAACCGCGATTTGGCTAAAAAGGATCCCATATTTCTGGGCATACTGAACGGAGCATTTATGTTTGCCAGTGACCTTTTTAAACAGCTGCAATTCCCCTGCCAGATAACTTTCCTGAAACTGGCCTCCTATAGCGGTACAAAGTCTTCCGGGAGTGTTAAACAACTCATTGGAATTAACCGGGATTTGAAGGACCGTGTAGTTATTGTACTGGAAGATATCGTAGATACAGGTGTGACTCTGGAAACAATTCTCAGGCAGTTGTCGGGTTTTGAACCGGCGGAGATCAGGGTGGCCACTCTTCTGCACAAACCAGAAGCAACTGTAAAAGAGGTTAAACTCGATTATGTGGGGATGGAGATTCCCAATAATTTCATCCTGGGCTACGGTCTGGATTACGATGGTTACGGCAGGAATATTAAGGAAATCTACCAGTTGGTGAACTCCTGATGCCCTCATCTTGCAGCTGCATGATTCATCATAATAAATCTGACAGTTGATGGATGAATGCGGCAAATGTTTACTATTTTTGGGAACGCTAAAAAAAACTGAAAAATCATGTTAAATATTGTATTATTTGGTCCTCCGGGATCAGGAAAAGGAACACAATCGGAAAAGGTTATTGAGAAATATGGACTGGTGCATATCTCAACCGGAGATATCTTAAGGGAAGAGGTGGCCGCACAGACCGATCTCGGCAAGCAGGCCAAAGAGATCATGGACAAAGGTGAACTGGTTTCAGATAAGATTGTGATCGGGATGATCCGGAAAAAACTTGAAGAAAATCAGGGCGGTTCAGGTTTCATCTTTGATGGTTTTCCAAGGACTGTAAATCAGGCCAGGGAGCTGCGTAAGGCTCTGACTGACTATGATGAACGTGTGGGTGTGATGATTTCTCTGGAGGTCCCAAGGGAAGAGCTGGTAAAAAGGTTGCTTATGAGGGGAAAAGAGAGCGGTCGTTCGGATGATAACATGGAGACTATTAATAAGCGGATTGATGTTTATAACAGGCAGACCATCCCGGTGACATACTATTACGATAAGATGCACAAACATGCTGCTGTGGAAGGTACAGGTTCTGTGGATATGATCTTTGAACGCATCGTAAAGGTTATTTCCATGGTAAAACAATAACAGGTTCTAAAAGGATTATTTCATGTCCAATGCCAACTTTGTTGACTACGTAAAAATCTTTTGTCGTTCCGGCAACGGGGGGGCTGGTTCGGCGCATCTGCGTCGTGACAAGCTTACCAGTAAAGGCGGTCCTGATGGCGGTGATGGTGGCAGGGGCGGACATGTAATTGTCCGGGGCAATGAGCAGCTCTGGACACTCTTGCACCTGAAGTATAAAAGGCATGTTTTTGCCACACATGGAGAGAGTGGCGGATCGTCCCTGAAGACAGGGGCAAGTGGGGAAGACTCCTATATTGAAGTTCCGCTGGGAACAGTGGCGCGTGATTCTGAGACCAGTGAAATCCTGTTTGAAGTCACTGCGCATGGTGAAGAAAAAGTTCTTATTCGGGGAGGTCAGGGCGGACAGGGAAATGATCATTTTAAATCATCAACTCACCAGACTCCACGGTTCTCACAACCAGGAGAAGAGGGTGATGAGGGCTGGTATATACTCGAATTGAAATTGCTGGCAGATGTTGGACTTGTGGGCTTTCCAAATGCCGGGAAATCCACACTTCTTTCAGCCATCTCAGCAGCCAAACCCAAGATAGCCGACTATGCCTTTACCACCCTGGTGCCCAACCTGGGGATTGTTAAGTACAGGGGCGACCGTTCTTTTGTAATGGCCGATATTCCCGGGATCATTGAGGGCGCTAGCGAAGGAAAGGGGCTTGGACACAGATTCCTGAGGCATATTGAACGAAACTCCATGCTCATGTTTATGGTCCCATCCGACAGTAAGGATATTGCGGAAGAGTACCAGATTCTGTTAAATGAGCTGGAGCAATATAATCCTGAATTGCTGGATAAGCAACGCCTGCTGGTTATTACCAAGTCCGATTTGTTGGACGAGGAACTTGTGGAGGAGATAAAGAAAGAATTGCCTGATGTGAAACACCATTTTATTTCAGCAGTAGCAAACGTGGGACTGGTGGGCCTTAACGATACCATCTGGGCCATGTTAAACCCCTGATCAATACATGGATTGGCTTTTGCAACTAGACTCGCAGCTTTTCCTGGCCATCAATGGATGGCACAATGAGACATGGGACGGGATTATGTGGTGGATTAGCGGGAAAACCACATGGTGGCCCTTTTATCTTTTTCTCCTGTCTTTTATGGCATGGAAGAAGAAATGGCAATTACTCCCCATGTTGTTGTTTATTATCCTGGTGATCACCCTGGCCGATCAGACATCAGTGCATTTCTTTAAAAATGTATTTCAGCGACTCCGGCCATGCCATGACCCTGCTTTGGAGGGCTTGGTTCACCTGGTTAACAATAAGTGTGGTGGAAAATTTGGATTTATCTCATCTCATGCGGCCAATACGTTTGGATTGGCATTGTTGACCCTCCTATGGATTAAAGAACGCTGGTTTACCACACTAATGATTATATGGGCTCTGCTGGTTGTCTACAGTCGTGTTTACCTGGGGGTTCATTATCCGGCGGATGTGCTGGTGGGTGGTATCTGGGGGGCAGGATGTGGATGGCTGGTATTCTTTCTTTTTAGGTGGAGTCTTTCAAAGCTGCCGCTTGGGTGGTGGATCGTCTCCATGAATCGTATAACTGAATCCTGATTATCTGCCCTTATGCTCTGTATCAACAGCTTAAATACCAATCCGTATTTTAATCTGGCTTCGGAGGAATATCTGTTGAAAAACTTCCATGAGGATATTTTTCTTCTCTACCGGAACACACCATCAATTGTGGTTGGGAAGCACCAGAATACCCTGGCAGAAATCAATCTGAGCTTTGTTCAGAATGAGGGCATTCTGGTGGCCAGAAGGATCTCAGGAGGAGGTACTGTTTTTCATGACCTGGGGAATCTCAATTTCGCTTTTTTTACAACTGGGAAAGAGGGTAAACTGGTCGATTACAGGAAGGCCACACAACCCATTATAGGCGCTATGGAAAGTATGGGGTTGAATGTCAGTCTGGGCAAACGCAGTGAACTATTGCATAAAGGTCTGAAAATCTCCGGTACGGCAAGTCATGTTTTTAAGCAACGGGTATTGCATCATGGTACACTCTTATTCTCTTCGGAGATGGGTGATTTAAGTAAGGCCCTGCTTACATCTAAAGAACTCTTTACCGACAGGGCTGTGAAATCGGTCCGGTCCAGAGTTACCAATATCAGGGATCATCTTTCAGAACCCATGGAGATAGAGATGTTTCAGGAGAGGATCCTGAACTATGTTCTTCAGACCAGTAAAAATGCTCAGACCTTTCATCTGAACGAAAGCGATATGCAGGAGATTAAAATGCTGCGCGATTCGAAGTTCTCCACATGGGAGTGGAATTTTGGATACTCCCCCAGGTACCAGTTTAACAGAAGTGTTTCATTCAGCTCCGGTCGTTTCAATTTGCATATGAATGTGGAGAAAGGGCTTATCAGGGAGCTGAAAATCGAAGGAGATTTTATTTCTGAGAAGGATATTGTTTCACTGGAACAGATGCTTTTGGGATGCATTCATGATCCGGAGACCATCCGAATACGCCTTTCAGGGATCCGGGTGTCTGACTACATATTAGGTCTGCAGAATGAAGAGTTGCTTGTGGGGATGTTTTAAGAAAGACGCCCCTTTGGGCGCCTTTCAGGATACTGGTTTGACCCACTAATCAGGAATCCATCAAGAGCTGGGCCAGGGCTTCGGCCTGCAGGTTTATCCCCTTGACTATATATTTGGCCTGACTATAGAAAAGCTCTCTTTTCCCGAGGAGTCCGGTAATATAATCTAGCAGTTCAGCTTCCGATTTATCCTTTATCAGGGGCCGCTCGGTTCGGGATTTGATAAGGCGGTCCTTAAGCGCTTCCGGAGATAACTGGATGTAGATTGTGGACCCGTGGGCATTCATTATATCCATCAACTTAGAGTGACAGGGAGCTCCACCCCCGGTGGCGATGACGAGCTTTTCATGGCTGCATAGTTCAACAAGGATATCATGTTCCCATTTTCTGAATACCTCCTCGCCAGGTTCATTAAAGATCTCGGGGATACTCATTTCGGCTGTCTCTTCAATCAGGTGGTCCATATCCATAAACTGATAGCCGAGCCGGCGTGCCAACTTTGAACCCAGGGTAGATTTTCCAGAGCCCATAAAACCGATTAGAAATATCCGGGTATCCATCTTACCACTCTAAAGTAAATTGTCCGGCATCCTGTTTATCGTCATCTTCAGAGTCATTTTTCTTTGAGGATTCTTTTTCCTCTTTGGGTTTGATAACCTCCATGGGGACATCATCAGGATCCTGTTTGGGAGTCTTTTGTTTTTGAGGGGGCGTTTTCTTTGTCGTTTTTGTCTTGGTCCTTTCCTTTTTTGCAGGCTCTTTCTTTGCTGTTTCCTTCTTAGGCGCTGCTTTTTTTTCATTCTCTGGTTCTCTCTCTTTTTCCGGGCTTAACTCCTGGATCACTTTTACCTCATAGTTTGAGAGTCGCTTGCCCCTGGCTTTATAACTCTTGATGCCGATAAACTCTGCTACCTCGATGATCTCCGGATTGCGGTTCTTGTTTTTACCGCCAAACTTCAGCTCCAGACGGGGATACTCTACCTCGGTAATCCTGATAAGCCTGGATTCGGGATGCTCACCAATAAAGCGGGTCCGTTTGGCACCTGCTTCAATCAGGAAGCGTTTCAGGTAGTAATATTTTTGCTCTGCATCGAAATAGGCTGCCGACCAGATCTTGCCCTCCCTGTATTTTTCGATGATCTTCACATCATCTTCAAAATGGTTGCTAAGATCGAAATTGGTGGTCCGGAAGTAGCCCGATTTAGTGATGACCATGATCTGATCATCGCCAGTGAATTCACCCAGGAAGATCCCCCTTGCATCTGCATTTAGCCGCATAACATCCTCGTCGAACCAGATTTTTCGTCCACCCAGGGTTGATACGCCTTTCTCCTTAATAACAATTTTCTGGACGGAAAATTTGCTCAGTATATTGCCATAGGCACCTCTTCCTTTGACGGCCAGTTCAGCAAAATCAAATTCGAAAATAGGGTTTTTCAGTCGAGGTCTTGGTCTCAGGTATACCTTAATCACTTCTGCTTCACCATTGGGGTTGGCGCTGAAGTAGAGTATTTTAGTATGCTGGTGCGCCTTGCCAATATTGTACTGCTTGTCGCGTGTGATTCCGGTCACCGGGGCACGTTTCATCATTACATTCCCGGAATTGCCGTCGAAGTATACCACGTTGTAGATGGTTCTGCTATCGTTTTTCTTGAAGACTGCCGCGTGGATGATATCCTTACCTGCAAAGTGTTTGTCGGCCACCTTTGAGATGGTATAGGTGCCGTTTTTCAGAAAGACGATGATGTCGTCGATGTCGGAACAGTCACATACATAGTCATCTTTCCGCAGGGAGGTACCAATGAAGCCGTCTTTGGCATTCATATAGAGCTTCTGATTGGCCACAACAACCTTGGAGGCTTCGATACTGGCGAAATTTCTGAGTTCGGTACGTCGGTTCAGTCCCTTGCCATACTTCTTTTTGATCTGCTTGAAGTAGTTGATAGCGTATGTCACCAGGTTATTCAGGTGGTTCTTCACCTCCTCCATTTCCTCCTCCAGGCCTTTGATATACTCATCGGCCCGCTTCACATCAAATTTGGAGATCCTTTTGATTTTGATCTCGGTTAGCTTGATTATATCCTCCGGGGTTACTTCACGGAGCAATAGTTTCTTGTATGGATCGAGTCCTTTGTCAATGGTCTCAATCACGCACTCCCATGTTTCGCACTCCTCAATGTCGTGGTAGATCCTTTTTTCAATAAAGATCTTTTCCAGGGAAGAGAGGTGCCAGTTTTCCCGAAGTTCCTTCAGCCTGATCTCCAGCTCCTGTTTGAGAAGCTCCTTGGTATGGTCGGTAGTCACCCTGAGAATCTCACTGACCCCTATGAAACGTGGTTTGTTGTTATCGATTACACAACAGTTGGGAGATATGGAGATTTCACAATCGGTAAAAGCGTAGAGTGCATCAATGGTTTTATCAGATGAGACATTGGAACCCAGGTGGACCAGGATCTCAACATTTTCGGCGGTGTTGTCGTCGATTCTCTTGATCTTAATCTTGCCCTTTTCGTTGGCCTTGATAATGGTTTCAATGAGACTTACAGTATTCTTTCCATAGGGAAGGTCTCTGATAACCAACGTTTTGTTATCCCTCTTCTCAATCTTGGCCCTGACCCGGATGGCACCTCCCCGTGCACCATCGTTGTAACGCGACACTTCGGCAAGGCCACCCGTTGGAAAATCAGGAAATAGCACAAAATCTTTTCCCTGCAGGTACAGGATGGCGGCATCCACCAGTTCATTAAAATTGTGAGGAAGGATCTTTGATGATAGCCCCACGGCGATCCCTTCAGCACCCAGGACCAGCAGTAGCGGAAACTTAACAGGCAGGGTTACCGGCTCCTTGTTCCGGCCATCATATGAGAGTTTCCATTCGGTGGTTTTGGGATTGAACAGTACTTCGTTTGCAAAACCGGAAAGTCTTGATTCAATATAACGAGAGGCTGCTGCACCGTCACCTGTGTATATGTTACCCCAGTTTCCCTGGGTATCTACAAGAAGCTCTTTCTGGCCTAGTTGCACCAGGGCATCGCCAATGGAGGCATCTCCATGGGGGTGAAACTGCATGGTGTTCCCTATGATATTGGCCACCTTATTAAAGCGGCCGTCGTCGATCCGTTTCATGGAATGCATGATACGTCGCTGTACCGGTTTCAGTCCGTCAATAATATTCGGAACAGCACGCTCAAGGATCACATAGGATGCATAATCGATGAAATAGTCCTCATACATTCCAGTGAGGCGGGTGATTTTTACATCCTCCTGGGAATGCTGCTCTTCAGCCTGCGGCTCCAATGATGTGTCGTCGATGTCTGTCATCTGTTTCTAAACTGATTCTTCTTGTGTTTACCAGATTGAAAAGCCGGGTCAGGCAACTTCCACCGGGTCTTCCTCAACTCTGAGCCTGTCAATGATGAAATTTTGTCTCTCAGGTGTGTTTTTGCCCATATAAAAGCCGAGGATTTCCTTAATGTCATCCTCCTTTTTCAGGCGTACTGGCTCCAGTCTGATATCCGGACCAATGAAATGTTTGAATTCGGCCGGCGAGATTTCACCCAGACCCTTGAAACGAGTGATTTCCGGATTTCTTCCCAGTCTCTCCATGGCAGCATGTCTTTCTTCGTCCGAATAGCAGTAGATGGTCTCCTTTTTGTTTCTGACCCTGAATAATGGAGTCTGCAGGATGTAGAGGTGATTGTTGCGGACCAGGTTGGGAAAGAACTGCAGGAAGAAGGTAAGCAGCAATAGACGGATGTGCATGCCGTCCACATCTGCATCAGTGGCAATCACCACGTTCTTGTAGCGCAGTCCGTCGAGTCCGTCTTCAATATTTAATGCAGCTTGAAGCAGATTAAATTCTTCATTTTCATAGACCACCTTCTTGGTAAGGCCAAATGAATTCAGGGGTTTCCCACGGAGGCTAAATACGGCCTGGGTGTTGACGGATCTTGATTTGGTAATGGACCCGGAAGCCGAGTCTCCCTCGGTGATAAAAAGCGTAGATTCGTTTTTCCGCTCATCTTTTCCGTTGTAATGGACCCGGCAGTCGCGTAGCTTCTTGTTATGAAGACTGGACTTTTTGGCTCGTTCCCTGGCCAGCTTTTTGATTCCGGATATGGCTTTGCGCTCTTTTTCAGACTCCTGTATCTTCTTCAGAATGACATGGGCCGTATCGCTATGTTTGTGCAGGTAATCATCCATCTTGGTGGTAAGGAAGTTCATAATAAAGTTCCTCACGGATGGGCCCTTGGGACCGATATCTTTGGATCCAAGCTTGGTTTTGGTTTGTGATTCAAAAACCGGTTCCTCCACCTTGATACTGATCGCTGCAATAATCGAAGTGCGGATGTCCGAAGAATCAAAATCCTTTTTAAAGAAGTCCCTGACGGTCTTCACCAGTGCTTCTTTAAAGGCAATCTGATGGGTTCCGCCCTGGGTGGTATGCTGTCCGTTGACAAAACTGTAGTACTCTTCTCCATACTGATTGCCATGGGTGATGGCCACTTCGATATCACCGTTTTTCAGGTGAATGATGGGATAAAGGCCCTCACCGCTCATGTTTTCCTGAAGCAGGTCGAGAAGTCCGTTCTTGGATTGAAACTTCTGCCCGTTATAGCTAATAGTAAGTCCGGTATTCAGGTAGGTGTAGTTCCGGAGCATTGTTTCGATGTACTCATCGATGAACTTGAATTTCCCGAACATGGTGTGGTCGGGCTCAAAAGTGATCAGGGTTCCGTTTTTCTCAGTAGAATTTCGCTGCGGATGATTTTTCACGATCTCTCCTTCGCTGAAGTCCACACTCTTCTCTTTGCCTTCCCTGATGGATTGGATAGTGAAACTTGAAGAAAGGGCATTCACTGCTTTGATCCCCACGCCATTGAGACCAACAGATTTCTTAAATACCTTGGAATCGTATTTGGCACCGGTATTCATCTTGGAAGCCACATCAACCACTTTCCCAAGCGGAATACCCCGGCCATAATCACGAATAGCAACCTGATGGTTGTCGATGTTTACCTCGATGATTTTACCGAAGCCCATCATATATTCGTCAATACAGTTATCCAGTACCTCCTTCAGTAATATGTACATTCCATCATCAGGGGAAGAGCCGTCGCCCAGTTTCCCGATGTACATGCCCGGACGTTTGCGGATGTGCTCCTTCCAGTCTAGTGTCCGGATGGTATCTTCTGAATAATTCGCCGTCATATCTTTCTTCTCTGTGACCGCACAAAGATATGTAAAAGTATGGCCGGGCCATCATCCAGTTTTCAACACAAAACTCTTAAAAAGCGGTTAAAAAGAAGCATCAGTCACATCCGCTCAAGGGCCTGAACCTCTATGCGGAAGAGGTTTCCAGTTTGGCAATTCCTTCCTCCATTTGCTCCCTAACCAGCATCATAAGTTCTTTTACTTCCAGTTTCTCAACCTTTTCCACAGGGATCTCATCCAGAATCCGGATATAAATAGGAGCCTTTCCTTTAAGAACCCATGAACCCCGGTCAAAGGTCTTTTCCGACCCGGTGTGTACAATGGGAATCACTCCGCATTTCATTTTCTTGGCCAGCAGGAAGGCACCTTCTTTAAAGGGCCTCATCTCTTTTGTTTTTGAGCGTGTTCCTTCGGGAAATAGCATTACAGAGGAGCCCTTAGATATTTCAGTTTCGGCCTGGGAGAGAAATTGTGCGCCTGAGCGTAGTGATTCCCGTTTGATCCTGATGGAATTTGTTAGAGAGAGCACCATGCCAATAAAAGGTAACTTGAAGTTTTCATCCTTGGAGGTCCATTTAAAAGGCCTTCGTATTTTATAGAGGGCCAGGATGTCGACCAGCGAACGGTGGTTGGCCACCATTACTACCGGCCGCTTCCATGGGATTTTCTTTCTCCCTTCCAGGTGAAGTCTCCAGAAGGGAATCAATGACTGGTAGTGCCAGGCCCAGAAGGTTCCCATCATATGGGTGGCCACCCTGCGCCTGTCCCACCAGAAAGTTAAGACCCAGACCAGCAAAAAGAAGGGGGTGATGATTATGGAAGTAAGGGCCATGGTGATCCAAGCCAGAACCGAGTATATTTTTAACATGACGGACTTCATTAGACTATATTATGGGCGAAAAATACAAATAATGAATCATCCGGGCACGGGATCGCATCGAATGTTAGCAATAATTGAAATGAATCTTGGAAAATACTCATACTTTTGAAGTAGCCAGATATTGCACCAGACCTATTGATGAATAGAGCCTTCCTGATTTTATTGTTGACGGTCTTTGTATCTTGTATACAGGGCTGCATTGAGCGGTATTATCCTGATCAGGACGACTTGAAGACAGGCACCCTGGTGATTAATGCTCATCTGACCGATGAGCCTGGGTATCAAAGCATAGAAATTTCCAGATCGGTCACCCTTATCCATCCGTCTTTGGACCCGGTTGCAGGCGCTTATGCAGAGATCATCCGGGAGGATGGGGAATTTTGCGAATTTACAGAAGAAAAGCCAGGCTGGTATGTCTACAATTTTGATGAGGAATTTCTTCAGACAGGGATGTCTTACAGTTTGCACGTGATTGCCCCGGATGGAAAGGAATATGAATCGGAATTTGACAGGATCCGTCCGGTCCCGGATATTGATTCAATTTATTTCGAAGTAGAGACCGCGAGTTTCGAAACGGAAAGCGATTCCACCGAGGGAGTCCGTTTTTTCATTGATTTCACCTATGATGATGCCGACTTTGAATGCCTGCGCTGGGAACTAACCGAAACCTATGAATTCCATAACCCGGACATGAGTGCTTACATTCTTGATGTGGATTTTAAGATTAGACCCTTGCCTGACACCAGTAACTACAGGGTCTGTTATATTACCAATGACCTTCCGTCCATCCACAGCATGACTTTAAAATATCTGGATTTTGGCATTTATATCAGGAAGTCTTTTGGGTTTGTGTCCAATGATCAGCTGGAGCAGAAACTCAAACATAAGTACAGCCTTTATGTGAAACAGTTTTCTCTGGGCGAGGAGGCTTTTCATTACTGGAACGAGCTAAAAAAGACTTCCCAGGAACAGGGTTTTCTCTTTGACAGGCAACCCGCCTTATTGAAATCGAATATCCACAATATTAATGATGAGCAAGAAATTGTCCTTGGATTTTTCAGTATGTCGGGTGTAACAGAGTGCAGGGGCTTTGCTGAAAAACCGGAAGGACTTGATCTGAGTCTTTATGAGTACTATTGTATGCCGGTTGTCAAGGGGCCGCCAGGACCGGTTTCGAGAGATGATTTACCCAAGTACTATGCCAGGGCCTTCTGGGATGGGGAGTCTGTATATGCCGAGATAAATAAGCATTGTGTTGATTGCCGGGAGTATAAAAAAAGCACACATATAAAACCAGATTATTGGTAGATGATATCGACTTTAAGTAATATTACTTTTTAAATGAAAATAAAAACCCTCATCCTTGTTTTTGGCCTCCTGGACCTGCCGGGACTTCCGGACTTATATTCACAGCAGGTATCTATTGCTGAATACCTGGCCGATTGTGAGAGAAAGTATGGCAGTGATGCCGACCTGGTAAATGGAGAAAAGTATTTCTATCCCTATTCAAAGTCACAGGGAAATCCCTTCTTTCTCTCTGAACCCAGGCCTTCTGAGATCACCATAGAAGGAAAGGAGTTTACGGGACAATTGCTCAGGTATGACCTGTTCAACCAGAGACTGGTTCTTGATTACACAAACCTTTATGGGGCGCCCAGTAGCCTGGTATTGCGAAATGAATGGATAGAGAGTTTTTCTCTTGAAACATATTTTTTCAAAAGAATGAGGGGTCCTGGCGGGGAAACTGGCTACTTCCAGGTTGTTTTTGAAGGAGCAGTGAGCTGTATTTATTCCTGGAGGAAGGAATATTTACTGAACCTTGCTTCGGGTGTACGGGAATACTATTTTACAGATCCGGCAAAGGATTCATTCCTGGTGATTGGGAAGGAGTTTTTTCCCTACAGGGCTAACAGCTCGTTTTTAAAGGTATTTGACAGCGAGCATCAAAAAGCGATCAAACAATTTTTAAGACAATCGAAAATTAAGGTGAAAAAAGCATCTGATTCTCAAATGCGTCATTTGCTGGAATATTGTAATTCTTTGTCCTATGAAAATTCATAAACTCCTGTGGGTGTTCTTTCTGTTTTTCTCCCTGGTCTCCATGGCCCAGGAAAACGGTGAGCGGGTGAATATCCTGATCTCGGACGGAGACTTTGACAATTTTGTGCAACAGATTGAATCCCAGTCCGGCCTTCATATCTATTACAATGCCGAATGGTTCTCAGGCAGGACGTTTTCTTACTCGGAAGATTCTGTAGATGTTGAGGAAGCCATTTACGATGTCTTGAATGGAACAGGACTTCATTTTAACAGGCTTGGCCCGAAGCGTTTGATCATCCTTCCGCAAAAACGTTTGAATATGCAGCTTCCTTTGATGGCTGTTTCCATGGGAAGCTATCAGGCCGATAAGATGGGTGATGAATATCTGGGTGTGAAAGACGACCTTTTCCTGACAGGAACTCGCCCCGAACAGATAAGCCGGACCATTGAGGTTGGGAAGCGGGGTACATCTCTAACACGAGGTGTAGCAAGAGTAAAGGGGAAACTGCTTAATCTGGAAACAGGTGAACCTGTAATGGGTGCCACCATGGTTGATCTGGGATCTGGGAAAGGTAGTGTTTCGGATCAGAATGGAAATGTCACCATGGCACTGAAACCGGGTACGCACGCCATGCGCTTCAGTTTTATCGGGATGGAGAATGTGAATGTCACCATGGAGGTTTTTTCAGATGGTGATTTCAGAGTTGAAATGCATCCGGCAGTGATTGCGCTGGATGAGGTGCAGATTTTGGGGGAGCAGTACCGTGATATCAATACTACCGATATGGGTGTAGAACGTTTCAGCATGAACTCTCTGAAGCAGGTTCCTGTTTTCATGGGGGAGCGCGATGTAATTAAGATATCCAGGCTCCTTCCCGGGATTACCAGTGCAGGTGAAGCTTCTGTGGGTGTGAATGTGCGGGGAGGGAATGTGGATCAGAACATTTTCTACATTAATCGGCTTCCGGTATACAACACATCCCATCTTTTCGGCTTCTTTTCGGCTTTCAGCTCAGATATAATCAGGGATTTTTCTATTTACAAAGGAAGTGTTCCGGTGAATTATGGTGGAAGGCTCTCCTCGGTTTTTAACATCCTGACCCGGAAGGGAAATAATAAGTCCTTTACAGCCCATGCCGGGATCAGTCCGGTTTCTGCCAATGTTACGGTGGAAGGTCCCGTTAAAAAGGATCACTCCTCTTTCCTGCTCAGTGGCCGCTCCTCCTATTCTGACTGGATACTGAACCAGATGGAGGACCCCTTGATCAGGGACAGTGATGCCTTCTTTTACGATTTTGCAGGGTCACTAAATTTTCAACCAAACACCAAAAATGTTTTCAATGTATTCTATTACCAGAGTTACGATAAATTCAGGTATAGTAAGCTTAGTGACTATGAATATGCCAACGGGGGGGTATCGGTAAGCTGGGAGAAGTATATCTCACCTGCATTAACATCCAAACTTACTGGTACCAGCTCTTTCTACGATTTTGCCAATACTGATCAGAGCGAGATATCAAGGGCCTATACCCACGAATATATGCTGAATCATAATGAGGTGCTGGCCGAAATTCAATGGGTACCCAATATGAATCACAAAGTTGATTTTGGCTCCAGCCTGATCTTTTACCGCCTTGACCGGGGTTCAGTAGAACCCTACGGTGAGGCATCGATTCGAAACAGTGTGAATCTTGGTAAGGAACAGGCTTTGGAAGGGGCCGTTTTTATTAGCGATAATGTGGATCTTACAGACTGGCTGAGCCTTTATGCTGGAATCAGGTACAGTCTTTACACCATGTTGGGCCCACAGACGGTAATGTTATACGAAGAAGGAAAACCGAAGTCAGAAAACACCATAGTCGACTCGCTGGAGTGTGGCAAATCTGAATCTGTCAGTAGTAACTCGGGCCCCGAGTTTCGTACGGCCATTAACATGAAGGCTGGGCCAAATACCTCTTTCAAACTCTCCTTTAATCAGATGCGGCAGTACCTGTTCATGCTAAGCAATACCGTGACCATTTCACCCACCGATCAATGGAAACTTGCCGATTATCACATAGATCCCCAGTCGAGTTACCAGCTTACAGGAGGCTTTTACCATATCTTCTCCCGGCTTGGGCTCTCATCCTCGGTGGAACTCTACTACAAATATTCCAAAGATATAGTTGAATACAAGGATGGTGCAGATTTTATTACCTCACCACTGACCGAAACGGTGGTGCTGCAGGGACTGCAAAATGCCTATGGTGCAGAATTCATGCTGCAGAAAACTTTGGGCCGACTGGATGGATGGATCAGTTATACCCTGTCCAGGTCCGAAATGCTGGTGTCGGGCGATAATGAATTTGAATCCATTAATAACGGTAATCCATATCCATCCAATTTCGACAGGCCACACGTTTTGAATGTGGTAGCAAATTATACCATCAATCGTAGATTTTCAGTGGGATCAAACCTGGTTTATATGTCGGGTCGGCCCGTTACCTATCCCACCTCTCTCTACTATATCAACAATGTGGCCTATATCGATTATTATGCCCGAAACCAGTTCCGGATACCGGACTATTTTCGGATAGACCTCTCTCTGAATATAGAAGGGAACCTGAAGGCGGACAAATTCATGCATTCCACATGGAGTCTGAATGTTTACAATTTGCTGGGCAGGAATAACCCACAAAGCATCTATTTTGTGCCCAATGAGTATTTTATCAAAGGATACGCATTTTCAGTAATCGGTGCCCCCATATTCACCATGTCGTGGAACGTTAAACTGGGCAACTATGAGAGTCACTAGGCTGGCATTATACCTGCTTATATCGCTGTGGTTCACTGGCTGCTTGGAACGCTATTATCCTGGAGCTGATGATGTGTTTACAGGAACTCTGGTAATCAATGCCCACCTTTCAAACATGGCAGGCAATCAGACCATACAGATATCCCGTTCAGACGGATTGCTTTACCCCGAGTTTATTCCGGAGGAGAGTTGCATGGTAGAAGTAGAACGTGAGGATGGAGCGGTGGTTTCATTTTCAGAATTAGCTCCAGGCTACTATACCGGCGATTTTCCTTCTTCCTTTATGAACTATGGCAAACGCTATATGCTGAGGGTGGTCTCATCCGACGGGAGCTTGTATCTTTCCGAGTATTCGGAGTTACATCCCCCCACTGAAATTGATTCGATCTATTATGAATTGGAAACCTATCCAACCACGGACCCGGAGGTGAACATTGAAGGAATCAGGTTCTACATGGATTTCCTGATCAATCCCGATTTTTCAGAGTTTATGAGATGGGAACTGATCGAAACCTACGAGTTTCACAATCCTGACTATCCAGGGTTTATATACAGCTACGACCGTGTGTTGAAGCCCCTACCCGATAGCTTGTCCGATCGGCAATGTTGGATCACGGGTCACGTGAACTCCATCTATACCCTGGATGCTGCCAATATGAGTGAAGAAAAATACAGTTATATGCCGCTTCATTTTGTTTCCAATGAAACCCAGCGGCTAAGCTATGGGTATAGCCTGCTGGTGAGGCAACATTCCCTGGACGCCCCTGCTTTCCGCTACTGGGACGAATTAAAGAAAAATGCTAATACACAAAGTGGTCTGTATGATCGCTTGCCATCAATTACTCCCGGCAATATATGGAATGTGGAGGATCCGGAAGAACGGATTCTGGGTTTTTTCGGTGTTTCCGGAGTAAGTGAAAAACGACTTTTTGTGAAAGATGTGCAGGGCGTGGAGAAGTATAATGTAAGGTTTTGTTTTCCCTTCCCTGAGCTGCCCAGGTTAAGATACCTTTTACCCCAGGATCTTCCGATTTATGCATCCCGGGCAGGTGATCCGGAAACAGGTGAGGTACGTTTTGGTGAGACTGTTCAAGAGTGTCTCGATTGCAGGATAAGGAAGGGGAGCTCGGGCGATCCTCCTGATTATTGGCCAATAGAATAATAGATATGAGAAACAGGATACTGGGTACTATATTATTACTGGGATTTGCTATTTCACTTCTTGCCCAAGCCAGGCAGGAGAACCTGCTCTTGCTTACCGACAGGGCATACTACATGAGTGGTGAAACCATCCGGTACAGGGCATTTTACCAGAAACCCACAGAGAGTGGGGATGCTGACTGGAGCCGCGTTCTCTATGTGGAACTGATCATGCCCAATGGAACACCCCTCAAACAGGGAAAGGTTAGTCTTGATTCCGCTACAGCTGTGGGGACCATTTTCATACCCGGGGGACTCGCATCGGGAACCTACTACCTGAAAGCTTATACCCGATGGATGCGCAATTGTGGTGCGGAAGCTATGTCCTATACTTCGCTGAGGATTTATGATTCTTTCAATGAAGCGGCCCTTCCTGTGGATTCCACCGGCTGGGAAACGGTTCCGGCTGCGAAGTTATTAAAACGAACCCTTGTAAATCCGGACGAATTGTTGAACTGCAAGATAAAACGGTCCATCTTTCATACCCGGGAAGAGGTAGTGGTGGAACTTGACTGGAAGGAGGGTGAGGTTCCGCTGGATGTGACAGTAAGTATAACCAGGGCCGGCCTTCACGGAAACCAGGAGTATTTCGGAAAGGCCTGCCAGTCCCAAGAGGGTAGCAATCCCCTTTTTCTTCCTGAGACCAGGGGGCTTTCACTTACGGGACAGGTTGTTGGCTCCTCCAATGGTGTCCCCGCACCCTATGCAACCATATATATTACGATGCTTGGTGCTGAACAGGATTTCTTTTGTAATTATTCTGATTCGACGGGAAGGTTCTATTTCTCTTTTCCGGGTTATTCCGGGAGCAGGGACCTTTTTGTATCTACTTACCATCCTGAATTCCCGGGATTGGAATTGTTAATCGATCGTGATTTCAGCCAGGATGTTCCGCAACTTCCCTCATACATGGTACCATTTAATGATTCGCTCTCAGCGGCCATCACTGAAATGTCGGTTAATGCCCAGATAAACCAGCAGTATTATCCCCCGAAGCTGGCTATCGCGGAGCAGGATACAGCAGGTGAATTCTTGTTTTACGGGCTTCCCATGGCCAGCATAGATTTTAATGATTTTATTAAACTCCCCAGGCTTGAGGAGTATTTTGTGGAGGTGATTCCCCAGGTTGCTGTCAGGAAGAGCCATGGAATCAGGAGGCTGGTGATTCTTGGTGAACATCCCGACCTGGAGATCTATCCACCTTTACTAATGATAGACGGTGTGGCCATTTTCGACCTGGAAGCAGTACTGGCCGTCTCTCCGAGACTGATCGAACGTGTGGAGATAGTGAATGCTCCCTATATCAGGGGGAATGTTACCTTCGGTGGGATTATCAGCCTGATTTCCAAAAATAACGATCTTGGCTTCATTGATCTACCCTCCTCCGGTTTGCTGGTGAACTACCAGATGCTGGACCGGGCAAATGATACTTCTATTCCTTCCCGTGTAAAGAACCCCAGGTTGCCTGATGTCCGCAATACACTATACTGGAATCCGGGAGTGAAGCTGGCACCTCATGGAAGGAGAAACTTGTCATTTTATACCTCAGATATAACAGGAGCTTACGAAATACTTATCAGGGGTAGTGATTCCACCGGGAAATACCTGGAGCTTAGGGTGCCATTTAAGGTGGAGTAGGAATTTTAGAGGTGTTGAATAGTTTGCTTAATTCACGTGGCAGATTTCTATATCTTTAGTTCAGATGACCATTGAAAAGAGACCGGATCCGGCCAGGGGGATGGATAATGATGCTTTCGAAGAGCTCTTCAGAGCGTATTTTGCTCCACTGATGTCATTTTCCAGGCGCATCCTTGCTGATGAGGATGGTGCCAGAGAAGTTGTACACCAGGTTTTTATCAATCTTTGGGAAAAGCGGGACGAGATAGATCTTTCCACCTCCCTGAAATCCTACCTTTTCACCTCGGTAAATAACAGAAGTCTGAATGTAATCAGGGATCGGAAAAAGTTTTCTTCAGAAGAGGTGCCGGAGATAGCCGGGGAATGGGATGTGAGTGCACAGATCGAGTCCATGGAGCTTGAGGAGAAGATCCAGGAGGTCATCGCTTCCCTGCCAGAGAAATGCAGGAAAATTTTTGAATTAAACCGATTTGAGGGATTAAAATACAGTGAGATTGCGGCACAATTGGATATATCGGTGAAAACAGTTGAAAATCAAATGTCCAAGGCCCTGAGGATACTGAGGGAACAACTAAGGAAATACCTGACCATCCTCTTGTGGTTGATGCTGTTTACTATGAATTGAAAAAAGTGCGAAACAAGCATAGGGGTAGGAGCGTACAGAAGTGTGTAATAAATGAATATGTCAGGCGAAGAGATACATAGGAATTTTAATGACCAGGTGAGCAGGTATCTTTCGGGAGAGTTGACCCCGGAAGAGCTGGCAGGCTTCAAGGAAGAGCTTCGTGCCGATCGCGGGAAACAGCAGATGCTTGATGAGTACCTGAAAATCTGGGATACGGCAGCGCCTGAACATAGCTATAACCTGGATGCCGAATGGGTATTGATCAGGGACAGGCTTTCCGGGTTTGAGAAGGGGTCAGGAAGCACGAAAGGGATTAAGGGTCGCTCCATGCTCTACTATACCTATCGAATCGCGGCTGTTTTTGTACTGGGCCTGATGATGACCTTCTTTTTGGTTTATTTCAGCCGTATGGCTGGCATGGAAAGGGTGGTGGCTGAAAATGAGCCTGTGGAGGTAATTCTTGACGATGGAACCGGGGTGATCGTAAACCGGCATTCAAGGCTCAGGTACAGCCGAAAATTTGATCAGGAGGAGCGAAAGGTATACCTGAGGGGCGAGGCCTGGTTTGATGTGGCCAGAGATACCACCAAACCCTTTGTAATAGATGCCGGGGATGCACTGGTTCAAGTGCTGGGAACCAGCTTTAATGTGAATGCCTATAAAGAGAATCCAGCAGTGGAGATTACCGTGGAGAGTGGAATGGTGGCTTTGAGTGCCAAAGAGGATCAGAAGAATCTGATTGTGATGAAGGCCGGCTCCGGGGGAATTTATCATAAATCAAAGAGGGAGCTAAAACTGATTCCCACTTCTGATCCCAATAGCATCGCATGGAAGACCCGGGAGTTATTTTTTGAGGGGACAAGTCTCCGGGAGGTCGTCGAGCTGGTGAACAGGGTGTATGGAGCTAATCTTGTAATTATGAATCAGGAGCTCTTAGCCTGTCCCATTACCGTTACTTTCATGGAACAGAGTCTCGAATCAGTATTGAAGGTTCTTGAGAGTACCCTTGATCTGCAGCTTACCCGTATAGGGAATGAAATTCGGCTTGATGGGGAAGGATGCACGGATTAGCCTTAATGGAATGTCAGGATTCGGATTCAAAATATTCCTGCTTGTTTCTTTGCAGATAGTTGCCCCGGCATTGTCCGCTCAGCAGCGTATTACAATTCTTGCTGATGAGTTGCCCATGAGGGAGGTGCTGGATCAGATTGAGGAGCAGTCGGGACTCATATTTTCCTACAATTCGAGGCTGATTGATGAAGATGAACATGTAAGTATACGAGCGAGTGAGCTTAGCTTGGATGAAGTCCTGACCAAGTTATCTTCAGGACGGAAAATCACTTTTGAAGTGCTTGAAAAACAAATTGTTATCAAGCGTGCCAGGCGTCTAAAAGTGGATTCGGATGCTGAAGTATTCACCGACAGCATTACTTCCCTTCCCATGAAATTTACAGTGAGCGGTTATGTGAAGGACGCTGAAACAGGAGAGGTACTTATTGGTGCCACCATTGCCATTCCCGGAGGAGCTGAAGGATGCATTACCAATAATTATGGATTTTACTCCATGACCCTGCAAAGAGAGATTGAGAAATTGTTCTGTACTTATGTAGGGTACAGGAATTTGGCCATCCCTGTAAATACAGGGGAGAACCAGATGCTTCATTTTGCCATGGAGAAGGACATTGCAGCTATCGCTGAGGTAAGTATTTATTCAGATGAGGGTGAGAATATGATCCGGACCATCCGAAGCTCTGAGGAAAGGATATATCCCGAATCGGTCAGGAAGATGCCGGCTCTGTTCGGAGAGAAGGATGTGATCAAATCCCTGGCGGCTGTTCCGGGTATCAAGTTCTTCGGGGATGGATCTACCATCTTTTTCGTGCGGGGAGGGAGCCGTGATCAGAATATGATTACCATAGATGAGGCCCCGGTATATAACCCAACCCACCTGTTGGGCTATTTCAGTACCATTGTGCCCGATGCTATCAAGGATGTGAAGATTTACAAGGGCGATTTTCCTGCCAGTTATGGCGGGAGACTTTCCTCCCTGATCGACATACATACCAAAGACGGCAACATGAACCACTTTGGAATGGATGGCAGTATGGGACTTTTATCCTCGAGATTATCCCTGGAGGGCCCGCTATGGAAAGAGCATATCTCTTTCTTTGCCTCGGGAAGGCACTCCTATATCACCAGGCCGCTCCAGAACTGGAACAAGAATATCACTGATCTGCATTTTTCAGATTTCCACCTGAAGTTGAACTACAAAATAAATCCGAAAAACAGAGTATTTTTCTCTATCTACCGCGGGGAAGATAATTTTGAGGCATTGAGCCGGGCCGATTTTTCCACCGGGATCAACTGGAAAAATGCGACCACCACGTTTCGCTGGAACCATCTTTTTTCAGACAGGCTCTTTTCCAACCTGACCCTACTGGGTTCCAGGTATGATTACCGGCTTTTCACGCATAAGGAGGACAATGATTACTGGAACTCCTGCATCGATAACCTTAGCTTGAAATACGATTTCACCTACTATGTAAATCCGGACTACACCCTGCGTTTTGGCTTCCTGACGGCGGGTCATTTTCATGATCCGGGAAATGTTTATCGGGGGGGGGTGGAGTGGGACCCGGGATACGATCTTTCGGTCAGGCATGCCCGGGAATACGCTATGTACATTTCTAACCAGTTTATTATCAATAAGCGGATCTCCATCCGTGCCGGCTTACGGGTCACTGCCTGGCAAAACAAGGGACCCGCCACAGAGTACCAGATTCTAAAGGTCTCAGAGGGGGGTATTATGAGGGACAGTCTGGCCGTGAGCTCCTATCCCGATGGAGAGGTGTATCACCAGTCCTTCGCCCTGGATCCCCGGATCAGTATGGTTTACCAGGGCGGATCTAAAAATATTTTTAAGCTGAGCTACAGCCGGGCCAGTCAGTTCCAGTACCTGATTACCAACTCCATCAGTCCTTTCACTTCCCTGGAAGTGTGGCTTCCTGCCGGACCCAATGTTAAGCCCCAGTTTGCCCATCAGTTTACACTGGGGTATACCCGCCGTACTTCGGTGCCGGGCCTCAGTTTCGATATGGAGGTCTATTATAAACAGATGAACAAGCTGATCGATTATCGGGATCATGCCCGAATGCTCATGAATCCACTGGTGGAAGAGGAGCTTCGCTTCGGAAAAGGGACCGCCTATGGACTGGAGACCATTCTGAATAAGGAACAGGGCAGGCTCACCGGGTGGATCTCTTATACCCTTTCCCGTGCCATTTCCCAGATGGAGGATATAAATGGGGGAGATCCCTATCCATCTTACTCCGACCGGCCCCATGATTTCTCGCTTTACCTCTCCTGGGCCCTTCATCCAAGATTTACCCTGAGCAGCAATTTTATCTATATGACAGGAGTTCCCTTTTCAACTCCCACCGGTTTTTATTACTACGATAAGCACCAGGTCCCCATCTATGCTGCGCGCAATAATGACAGGCTTCCCGATTATCACCGTATGGATGTGGCACTGAACTGGCACCTGAGCAAAGCTGAACGCAGGTATCAGCATGAATTGATTTTCTCTGTATATAACCTCTACAACCAAATCAATCCTGTGGCCCTGCATTTTAACAAGACCATGGATGCAAATGGCAATTTTGTTGTGCCGGTCGATTACTACAGCAATCCGGAACTTTTTTCCACCCAGTATTACCTCTATGGAATTGTACCCTCAATAAGCTATCACTTTAACTTTTAGGAGATGAAGCAGCAAGGAGCATATGGAATTATACTGGCAGCAATCCTGTTATTGTTCTCCTGCGATGATCAGGTGGACTGGGATCTTAAATACCAGGAATTGGACCTGGTGGTGGTGGAGGGGAAGATAAGCAGTGAGGCTAAAGCGCATGAGGTAAAACTGAGCAACCCTTTCTATGAGATGAATGGGGCCCCGGACCCGGTCTCCGGAGCACAGGTTGAGATCAATGATGGAAGTCAGCTGTACACGCTGACTGAGGATCCCGAGCGGCCAGGGATCTACCTTACCGATTCTCTGTTTGCTGCTCTTCCGGATCAGTACTACCAGCTGCGCATTCGGTCCGGAACAAAACGTATCACAGCTGTAAGCATTATGCGTGCAGTTACTCCCTTCCAGTATATGAATGTGTACCCGGTGCAGTCTGATCCTCCGCTGCTGGAAGTCTATATCAGTGACAGCGATGAACCGGCCATTTTAAGGATGGAACTGGACTGGAGCCATGTACCGGGTTATGAAGCTCTGCCCGATTCGGCCAATCATGCGGTGATCTATCACTATACCCTGAACGGTGTGGATGTGAACAAGATCTTTAAACCGGGGCAGGAGCATGTAAGATTTCCACCAGGAACAATTGTGTTTCGTGAAAAGGAGTCGGTAAATGGATGGTATGGCGAATTTCTGAGGGGAGTATTATCTGAAACCGATTGGCGGGGAGGGATGTTTGATGTGCTTCCAGGAAATGCCCGGACCAATATGGAGGGGGAGGGCATTGGATTTTTCACAGTTGCAGAAGTGATTCGTGATACCATTGTGGTGAGATAAACTGCTTTACCTGCATAAAAGCAACCCAAAGCAACCTATATGCATCTTCTGGAAAATTGTGATATTTGATTTATGAAAGTTAGTCGTTATTATCTTCTCTTTTCTCTTCTTCTTATGTCTTCTTCACTATTCTCTCAGGAGGATCCACCCGGGAAGGGAGGCAGCAAGGTAGGCATCTACTTTGCATCTTTTGGTGACAATCCTGCTTTTCCATTTGAGATGCTGGCCGGGGCACCCTCCTATAGTGGGGCAGGTTTTTATACCCTTGGGCTTAGCTATGCCCGACCAATTACGAAGCGCTTTGATTTTGAGACCGGACTATCCTTTTCGAAACATACCCTGTTGGTTCAACCTAATTTACCGCCCGATATGGATGATACTCCCTATGAAACCAACCTGCACCTGTTTACTGTGCCCCTGACTCTCAGGTTGAACCTGGGGAGGTTTTTCTTTTTGAATGGAGGAGCCATGCTTAATATGGATACCGGCCTTTCGAATCCTGTGGATAATCAATCCGGCATTGGAGCCATGTTTGGTTTTGGACCTGGTTATGAGTTTCACTCGGGAATATCTTTCTATATCAATCCCTATATGAAAGCGCATGCCCTGCTTCCTTTTGTTCCTGATCAATATCATCATCACCTGATGGTGACAGGCATACAGTTTGGAGTGAGCTACAGGCTCAACTGATTACAAATTTTTTAAAAAAAACCAAAAGTCAATAGGGGTAGTCAGGGGTCTCTGGTGTGTTATGAATGAAACCATACACATGGAAACAAAAGAATCATTCATAATTAATTATTAAAACCAGAAATCATGAAAAAGCTATCATTTTATTCAATTGCATTATTTATGCTGGGTGTGTTGTTTTTTACCGCCTGCGAGAACACATTTGACGGTCCGGGACTGGATGATGAAAAAAGTATTCTTCCCGACCAGCTTTCCGTGGATATCCCTGCTGCCCTATCAGCTGACGCCTCTGCTTTAAAAGGTGTTCCCGCGGTGGATACACTAAAGGGGAGAGAAATATACGGCCACCTGAGATTCTTTATACATGCAGGTGACCACGCGGGCCGAATTGTGAAGCATATTATTTTTGGCATTCGCAGGTACAATATCGACCAGGTGAAGACGCTTACCTATGAGAGTGAGGATGACGGGCGTATTAAGAATCTGGTGGTGGTAGAAGGTCCCGAGTTTGATGGCCGCACCTGGGAGTACGGACTGACTATTACGGATGCGGAATCGGAGGAAGAACCTGATGGCGGAAAGGCCATGCAGATCTTCTGGAACAGCTCTCCCAAGGAGGGTGTGACCCTGATCAAGCCATATAACCTGGATCGTTCCAATGAAGGCGATATGGCACAGGCCATGTTTCGAATCGACTACAGTGGTGCCGGTGAACTGGGTTACGATCACCATATGATTGTATCCATTGCAGATATGCCAGTTATTGATCCCCTGCTGGCTCCCTTTGCCATGGATGGCATGAAGATGTTTGTAGGGAAGAAAGGCGACTATGTGGATGTCTATGGAAACTCCAGTCACCCCAATGCCAAGTTCCTTACAGAGAAGGTGGGTTATAACTGGGCCTTTGTGGCCTCGGGATCGGATGTTGAAGATGTAGCCGTGGCTGAACTGGGGCTGCCGCTGAGCAGTGTTGATGCGGAAGGCCGTGCTGTATTGCTGGAAGAGTATTCCATATACAATGTCTTGTACAGTGAGGTGAAGACCATATGGCCCCATAGTAGTGATGAGATTCTGGAAGCATGGCTTGTCAATACGGAAGCTCCCGGGTTCTTTGACAAGAATGGCTTTATCCAGGGCGGTGAAGCTCCCGGAGATGAGTTTCTTCCATTGGTGATGCGGATCCAGGGACTGGCTCCCTACAATCCCAAGGCCATTTCAAATCTTAACATTGCATTCAATTAGCAGGGCAATCTCTATATAAGCGTACCCAAGAGGTACTTACAACCCCGTTCGTTAAGTCGGACGGGGTTTTATTTGTGACATGAAAGGATAGGAATGTTGTTCATTTCTTCTGTGAAAAGGTATTCAAATATTCGCTTAATTGTATTTTGTATGTGGACCCGTTTAGGTAAATTATTGCAAATTGCCCAGGGCGATCGGCCTATGATTGCCGTATTGCTGCTGCAGGCCTTTTGTACTGGGATTTTTGTTGGTGCCCTGGAACTGGAGGCCAATACAGTATTCCTGGAGGCATATGGAGCCGATCGTGTTCCATTCGCCCTGATGATTTCAGGAGTAGTGGGAATGCTGATTGCCGCCATATACGGCTATTTCAGCAAACAGCTGAAAATACGCTCTTTTGGTGTTCTGAACCTCTTGGTGGTGATCGGAGCGACTGCATTCCTGGTGGGAGGAGCCCATTATATGGAGTTGGACTATCTTGATTTTGCCACATTTGTGTTTTCAGGTCCCCTGATCCTGATTATCCTCCTTGGATTCCGGACTACCGTCAGGGGATTCCTCTCCCCCAGCAGGAGCAAACAGCTTAGCGGGCTCATTGAAGTTGCACTGCTTGGAGGAATGGCCCTGGCATTACTTGCTACTCCTTTGCTGGTAATGAAGGGCTTCACTATTCATGAGGTGCTCTATGCAGGGATGGGAAGCCTGGTTCTTGCCAGCGGGGCTCAGGTGTATATTCTGTACCGACCCGGCAAACAGAGGGGAGGATACAGAAATAAAAATGGAAGCGCTGGTCCGATCAGGTTATTCTCTCACCGGTATACGGCTCTGATGGCATCTTTTGTGGTCATTGGTGTAGCCGTGGGCGTACTGCTTCACTATGAATTTCTTTCGGTGACCCAGAACAGGTTTCCCGGAGGAACTGAACTGGTTGAATTCCTGGGCTATTTCTTTGGCATCGGTGTCTTACTGGCCTGGATGATGAAACGATTCCTTTTCCACTGGATCAAAAGGAAATTCGGAATCAGGATGACCCTGTTGATGATGCCTGTTTTATTGCTTTTGCTGACAATTCCTGCATCTATTTACGGAGAAAGTTATGGGTATGGAGGAGGGCTCCAAATGTTTACCTATTTCTTCCTGCTGGTTGTTCTGTCGAATTTCTTCGGTCGGTCCATGAAAGAGTCCATGGAAAATCCTTCCATGAACCTGATTTATCAAACGCTTAATCCCAGGGAAAGAGAGAATGTTCAATCGGGTATTGAAGGTGTATTCGTTCAGATCGGAGTGTTCGCCACGGGACTATTTCTTTCCCTGTTTGTGATGCTTCAATTCGTGGAATTGTACCATGTAACTTATGTGCTTTTTGTACTGCTCTTGCTTTGGTTTGTTGTGGGGCTCTCTCTCTATAAAAGCTATCACCGACTACTGAAAGTGACCCTGGAAACTGACCGTCAACATGACCCGGCCGAACTGAGCCTGGTTGAGATTGCACAATTCGACCTTGAGCATTCGGTGTTTTCTATGGAGCTGATTGAATTTAATCCTTATTTCTTTCACTATGTATCCAGGGAACGTCAATTGTCGCTATTGGCCCATACCGATCCCATGGTCCGCAGGGTGATTTGGGATCATATTTTAAAATCTTCACCCGGTTTAATGGATATCATTATCTCTCAGATGCTGGTCCATGAAAAAGAGCCGGATATCAAGGAGAAGATAAGACAGCTGAAGAGGCGGAAATTAAAATCGAAACTGGGTCTTCAGGCAGCCTTTATCAAGGAGCGACTAAACAAATTCAGTAATATTGAAAGTGAACCTGACGACTCCGTAGGGGAGGTCTTCCAATCAGGGACCAGTAATGAAATTATGGCAGCTCTTTACCATGTTGCTGAAACAAAGGATGGGAGCTACCTGCCAGAGGTTGTTTCGCTGTTCAGGGACAGAGATCCGGAAATACAAGGCGTTGCCATCTCTACTTCCGGCTACCTCGATCTGGGTAGTAGTGCACATAAAATTATTGATTTGCTCATTGATCCCAAGCTATACAGGGTTGCTTGGTCGGCCCTGGTCAATCAGGGTGAAAATGTATTGGAGGAACTGGAAATAGCCTTTTACAAACCTGATGCGGATATCAAGCTACAAACACGAGTTGTGTCAGTTATTGCGGCTATTGGCGGGGAACGTTCTATTCAGCTTCTGCTTCAAAAGCTAGAGTACCAACATCGTGATGTATTCCATGCTGTGGTTCAGGGGCTTTATGAGAATAATTTCCAGGCAACAGAGATTCAGGAAGCTCAGGTTCAGAATGCTATTCTGAGAAAGATCCAGGCCGGAACCTGGATCATGGCTGCAAAGATTGCTGTACGAACCGATGATCCGGGAGGAAGCCTTGCCCGTGCTATTGACCACGAAATATGGGAGGTGAATAAGCTGATCCTTATGTTGTTGACAATGATATATGACAGGAGATCGGTTCGAAGGATTAAGATCAGTTTACTAGACAGGCACTCGGATGATCGCCAAATGGCAATCGAGTTATTGGAGCTACTGTTGAGACGGCCTTTGAAAGCAGTGGTGGTATCCTATTTTCACGATGTTTCGGTGAGGGAGAAACTGGATAAATTGAGGGAGTTATATCCCATTGATATTTTTCCTGTTGATGTTCTGTTAAAGAGGATCTTAAACAGGAACGGAGCCCAGATGGGCGATTTTGTTAAGATTTGTGTACTGGAAAGAATGGGGAATGTGGAGCGCTTCTTTGATGAGCAGCAGATCATCGCTCAGGGCTTCCATCCCAATCCCAGGATCAGGGAGATTGCAGCTCAGCTACTGCGAAAAAGCAATCCTGAGCACTATGATCTGGTGACAGAAAGGCTTGATTTTCCGGATAACAGTTTTCCAGGACATGAGGATATGGTACGCTGGTATCTGGATACCACCATGAGGCTGACATCCTGGAAGTTATTTGAGAATGTGGGTATTAATTCTCTATTTAAACTGGTATCCATTTTAAGACCATTTTCAGAAGAGTGGTCGGCCGATGGAGATTCAGTTATTCTTGCCAGATCTTTATCTGCTGATGAATTCACCACCCTTTCAGGCGGGTTAGCCATAATTGCAGCCTATCAACCCGATATTTTGGAGCAGATTCGTTATCTTGGTACCATCGGAGCATGTGAAGCCTTTCTGATTGACAGAAAGGAGTTTGTTGAACTTTTATTTGATGACAGAACTTTGTTGCATGTTTTTTGTAGTTTCCTTAATCAGGCTTCCCAGAAGACCTATTAGGAATCAGGAATAACGAATAGTGAATTTAACTTTATGGGTGAACCCTCAATAATGAATACCGGTTTGCTACAGAGAAATCCTTTTCCAGGGAGCAGACCTTTTTCATCGGCCGAAGATCAATTCTTCTTTGGCAGGGATAAGGCTGTGTCAGAAGTGCTTGACATTTTGCTTCGCAGAAGATTTGTGGCACTGGTCGGGGCTTCGGCCTGCGGGAAATCTTCCCTGATTCAATCTGGGGTTATTCCTGCGCTGCTTTCCGATATGAAGAAGGAGTGGGTTCCGATTTATATCCGGCCCGGGAAACGTCCCCTTGAAAGCCTGATCAGAGGTGTTCAGCAGATTTCTCCGAAGAAAATTTCAGAATTCGATGTGCAGTCTTTTCTGAAAAGTTCACAAACCATTGGGGATTTTATTATTGAAAAAGGTTTGGGCAACTACCATTACCTCCTGGTGGTGGATCAGTTTGAAGAGTTGTTTACATGGCCTGTAGCTGTTAAGAAGAGGAAAAGTGGAAAAAATCCTGACTCTCTGCAGTTTATTAACCATCTGATGAGACTGCTGGATGAAGAAAAGCCCAGGATCTTTCTAATGCTCTCCATACGCTCCGAATTTCTGGATCATTGTTCTTCTTACAGGGTGCTTACCGAACACCTGAACATAAGCAAGTATTTGCTTCCCAAGATGAATCGGGCTGATATCAAAGAAGCCATCCTGGAACCGCTTCGTATGGCAGGGACCAATGTGGATTCAGGTTTTGAGGAGTATTTGTTGAATGATCTGGAAGAAGTGGAGCCTCAGTTGCCTCTGTTACAGCATGCCCTGAAGCAAACCTGGAATCACTGGAAAAGCAGAGGGGGGCGGGACCAGGCTATTTCATTGGATGATTACCAGGCCGGTGGAGCTATTCGCAATGGGTTGAGCAGGGACCTGGAAAGTATATATGACTCGCTCGAATTCTATCAAAAGGAGATTTGTGAACGTATATTTAAAACAATAGCATTTAAAACCGCCGGCCAGGAAGCTTTTGGTCGGAGGACAAGCCTGGGAAATATCGCCAGGATTGCCCAGTGTAGTGTGGATCGGGTTGTTGAGGTAGTAGAGATCTTTAACAAATCGGGGCATGCATTTCTGGATAATAGTATTACCGGATCCTTATCATCTGGGAGTGAAATTGAATTGTCTCATGAATCCTTAATTACCATATGGGACCGCTTGCATCAATGGGTGGATGAAGAGGATGAATCCATCCGGATGTATCTAAAGCTTTCAAAAGCTTCCGCCTTCTATCAGCAGGGCAAGGGAAAGCTCCTGTTGGCAGCCGATCTGCAAAAGGCTATAGATTGGAAGAGATCTCAGAAACCAACACCGGCATGGGGCATTCAGTTTGATCCGGCCTTTGAACGGGCCATGGTTTACCTGAGTACCAGTGAGGAAGAATATATCTGGAACGAGAAACGTAAAATAATACTGGAGCGAAGGAAACGAATATTAAACCGGTCGCTTGTTGTTGGAAGTATTGTTGTAGTTGCCGCAGTTGCCCTTATTTTCTTCATATCTCGAAACAGGCCTGTTGAAGCGGATCAACAGGTTCAGACTCATGTTCAGGAAATGCCGGCTGAAACGACTCCAAGTAATGAACCCCGGGCAGCGATGGTTGAGGATATAGCCATGGAGAACCAGGAAACAGCTCAAGAGCCTGCAGATCCGCAGTCTGCTGAGCATGAAAGAGTCAATACTGATATAGTCTCGGACGGTTCTGAGACGGTTCAGGCCGAAACCCGGCAGGAGACCTCGAACAAAAACTCAAGTGCAGGAACCTCGAACTCAGCCAGTTTCAGGGATAGGACACTGGAACTTTCCATTGTTAGGGATGTGGCATATCAGAGTACGGGAATTTCCAGGAACCCCGATCTTCAGGGTTTACTGGCCTACCAGGCTTATAAGCTGAATAGAAGCTATGGTGGCGATGCTTTCGATACGGATATCTATCACGCTCTTTACGAAGCAACAAAGAAACTTATTTCGCCAGCCTATAATATTTACCCCAAATTAAGGCATTCAATTAAGGCTATGGAGTGGCTCCACAGATCGGGGAGTATCCTGGTTGCCAGTGGAGATGGCAGCATGAAAATATTATCTGGAGAAATTGCTGATCGTGCCGCGCAAATTGATCTGGCGGGAACCGGACTGAACAATGAATGTCTCGGGATAAGTCCTGATGAAAGCATTGCGGCAGTTGGGACCAATGGTGGAGGCATGCTCTTTATCGAGCTGGAGAATCGAGGAGAGATCATTCATCAGAACAGGGAGCAGGGTAATATTGTGCTTTTCATTCAAAACCTGGGAAACACAGGTTTGTTTCTGTCAGCAGGCACCGATAACAGGATCCTGAAATGGAACTATAGCGATTTTTCATCTTCCACCCTTTTAACCCTGCCAGACAGGCCCATTTCAATGACTACTTCAGAAAATGGTTCCCAGCTTGCCATTGGAACCAGGAACGGGAAACTTTATATGCTAAATGTGAACAATCCTTCCGCTATGGCAGAAATAGGCAATTTCGGGAGCAATAATATCAGGGCAATGGCTTTTGCTCCGGGTCAGCGCTACCTGGCGGCCGGACTTCTTGATGGCTCTGTAAGGGTGCTGTCGGGTGATGGGAAAACTGTAATTGTCAGTTTATTCGGGCCCGGAGCTCGAGTTACAGAAATTGAATTTAGTCCGGATGGACGCTTCCTGGTTGCAGCTTCAAATGATGGAAATGTATATATGTGGAACACAGCCAGATGGGGTAATCCGCCACTGATATTTACGGAGAATAATGGTTTCGTACTCTCACTGTGTTTTTCAGGAAACAGCAGCTATTTTTATAGTGGGAGTGTTGATTACCCCCGGATGGTGGGCAGACCAACAAGTCCAGAGCAGATGGCATCGGAATATTGTTCTCTGCTTGGTAGAAACCTGAGCAGTGAAGAGTGGTTACAATATTTTGGAGAAGATATTCCTTACGAGGAGACCTGTCCCAGATAATAAGAAAAATGCTAGTGAATATGCCAAAAAGAACGCTCATTTTCTTCATGCTGTTTTTAGGGTATTTAGCCTTAACAGCCCAGGATAATGACGATTGTAACTACCTCCTTGAAGATGCAAGAGAGGCTTACCAGGCCGGAATGGTGGAACTGGTTCCTGATCTGCTGCTGGAGTGTATAGAATCCAATGGGCTATTGGGACTTTCCAGAAATGAAGCTTATAAGCTGGTTATCAATTCCTATCTGTCCGATTACCTGACAGATGAAGCCGACAGCCTAATGGATGATTTTGTGAGCGATTTCCCTGCATACCGGGCACAAAAATCTGATCCTGTGGATTTTGTGTTTTTACTGAATGCTCATTTAAGTGCTGCGGGGATTGATCCTGATCAATTACCGGAGGGTACAGCAGATTTTATGGTCGGTGATTCAATTTCCGATCGGCCAAAAAGAAATATCATCAAAGGAGCCGGAGAATTTGGGAATTCCATGGGATTACTTGCTGGAGGCAATCTAAGCCTGCCCTATACAGTTGAAGGGTATAGTATGGGAGATCCGGCACTGGACGAAAGTAGCTTTGGTTTGCTGCCCGGTTTTCAGTTTGGTTTTACAGGGAATTTGATTCTGAAGGAGAAGCTGGAGATCTCAATCGGTTTACAATATGAGCTTTCAAAGTTCACTTACCGTGCTACTCCTTTTTCCTTGACCACTTACAGGTATGTGGAGTCGCAGCATCAATTGTTGCTTCCCCTGTCCGTAATATATAAACTTAATCCTGATAGCAGGAAGGTGTGTTATTATGTGAGGGGTGGAATTATACCAGGTTATTTGCATTATGCTTCAGGAAAAGGGACCAGAACCAATGAGAGTTCACAGGTGAAGGTGCCTGTTGACCTTACGGATATTACATCGTCGAGGAAACTAATAAATCTGCAGTTTATGGCAGGCGCAGGTTTAAGGATTCCGATGAACAATTCCTTTATTTTCGCAGAGGCCAGGATTTCGAGTGGACTGCTACTCTCTAACAATAGGGATGACAGGTATCAAAACAATGATATAGGATGGTTGCTTTATCATGTGGACAGTGATTTTCGTACGCAACAGTTATCCATTTGTGGTGGTATATGCCTGGATCTAACAAAGCAATAGATGCAAAAAATGATAAAATATAGCTTCCTTCTGATCCTTTTGACAGCTTTCCTGCTTTCATGTGAGAGAGAGATCTCCAGTGAGCAAGCGGATAGTTTTATCAAATTTTATCCCAGTTCCCTGTTGGATCAGGCAGGAGATGTGGAGGTACTGACAAATGGAGCTTATGCCATATGTGGAACTGAGACCAGTTCATCCGATGGGAAGAGAATGGTATTGATTGTTACCGATAAATTTGGGAATGTGCAAAGCGGGTTCCCAAAGTACTATAGTGAAGAGGGACTTGAAACCGGAGGCAGTTCGCTGATTGCCTTGCAGGACGGTTCGGAAGGGTTTTTTCTGTCGGGCTTCGTGGAGCGCCCGGTGGCAGGGTCTCAGTTAGTCCAAAAGGATATTTTTCTGGTTAGAACCAGTGCCAGTGGGGAAGTAATCTGGCAACGTAGTTATGGATCGCAGGAAGATGAACTGATCTTGCATGCCATTGAAACAATCAGGCCTGGCTTTATGCTCGCAGGGAGCCAGATAAAGAATGGGAAATCGGATATCCTTGTAATGAGTGTAACTGAAGAGGGCGATTCAATTAAGCTGGGCCTGAATTATAGCAATCTAAATGCTGAAAATGCAACAGCTACATTCCTCTTGAACACCGGAGAGAGTTATCTCTGTGTCTGTACCTACGATAAATTTAATAATGCTGGAACCGGTATTCGGATCCTGAGTTTTGACGATGCGCTTAGTCCGTTCGTGAAAACGCTCTCAGGAAGTCAGGATGTATGTGGCACATGTATCCTGGAAGTGGAGAATGGGCAGTTTGTGGTTCTGGGTAACCGGGTAAACGGTGATGGTGAAAGTGAAATGGTGTTATATGGAATTGAGACGGAGGGTTTGTTAATTAGAAACTCAAGCCTGCTTGCAACCATTTCTGAGCAGAATGTTGACTTAACAGGGAGGAGGATCGTTGAGGCAAAGAATGGGACAATGACCATTGCGGGGACCAGGAGGATTAAGGAAAGCAGCGAGATACTCCTGCAGTTTGTCTCCTCTGGTATGGCGGTGGAGGAACGGGTTAGTTATGGTGCCTCGGGAATCCAGACAGGAAATGACATAGAGCTTTCAAAGGATGGGGGCTTTGTTGTGCTCGGGACGAACAGCTACGGGCAGAGCAGCATGATCTCTTTAATGAAAACCAGTGTAACGGGGGGTCTTTAATGAAATATATACAGCGAAAACTGAATCAGATGAGGAGCAACATGTTTTTGCCGCTTGCATTGATCTTGCTTCTGGCAAATGGCATGATATGGGGACAGACTGTTCATTTGGAATCGGGGGGAGAAATCATTGACCTAATTTGTGAAGGTGCTGGCATCTATGAATTCCTTGGAAGCAACGGTGATGGAATTCCCGGGGAATTCACTCTCTTTGAATACCCTTCCGGGAGTTCGGTAGCAGGGCATATTACAGATGCTGATCCGACTGACAACCGGGCGGTTCTGGATCCGCTTGGACTGGATGGAGAGTATCGTATTCGATATGCATATAGCACAGGAGGAGGAGTAAATATAAGTGTGTCCAGCATTTTCAGGGTAAATATTATGGATGATATGCTCATTCATGATTTTCCAGATATTGTTTGTAAAAATGATGCTTCCTTTCCCCTTGTTCCTGAAGCTGGCTTAACGGATCCAACTGCCGTTTATACCTACTCCGGTCCCGGTGTTTCCGGCAATCAGGCAGCTGGCTTTTACTTTAGTCCCGCCAGGGCCGACGTTCCTGTGGGCTGGACTGAAATTAACCTTGACTATACCTCATCCTATGGTTGTAATGCTTCGATAGTATATAATATTAATGTTGGTTTTATACCTGCACTGGATTTCTCCACCAGTCCCGCATGTATTCCTTCTGCGGGAGGCCTGGTTCAGCTAACAAATCTTACCAGTGGCAAGTATGCTGTGGAGAGCTGGAGCTGGAACTTTGGAGATCCTTCCAGTGGAGCAAATAATACCAGCATCGAGGAGAATCCGGAACATTTCTATCCAAGGCCAGGTTCATGGGATATCACATTAGCAGCTGTGACCGTTGATGGTTGCCAGGCCTCTCAGAACCAGACTATTGTATTCTCTGATGAGCCTGAGGTGGATTTTACCTGGATCAGTGACTGTTTTGTGAGGGGCGAGCTTACCTCATTTATGGATCGCTCTGTTTCGTTGTATGCAAGCATTGAAACATTGCATTGGACCTTCAGGACTACCAGTGGGGGAGTGCTGGGGCAGATAGAAAGCACCTCGCAGGAAGATACCATACACTTTCCTTTTACATCATTGAATGAATATAGTGTAACACTGGAGGTAGAAAATGAGGTTGGTTGTGGAGGAAGTGAAACCAAGACCATCTCACTGAGGCCCGTATATACGCTAACAATAGATGGATTTTTGGAGGATTTCAATAATAATCACGATGAGTGGGAAGTAGATTCAGAGAATGGATTGGAGAGTTGGGAAATCGGAGAGCCTGATTTCAATGGTTTTGAACCGGTGACAGGCGATATGGCCTGGTATACTAATCTGCCGGAAAATAGTCCGGCTTACAACGAAGATTCCTGGGTCAGAAGTCCGTGTTTTGATCTTTCGGCACTTTCAAAACCCATGGTGCAACTTGATATTATGAAGAGTTTTGTACCAGGAACAGATGGTGCTGTAATGCAGTATCAGAAGAAGGTGAGTGATGGTTGGAACACTCTCGGACTTGTGGATGCAGGTATCAACTGGTACAATAGCTTTGGAATTTTCAATGAACCCGGTGGTAGTAGTTTTGGATGGGGTCTGCCCCTGTTTGATCCAGATGAGAATTGGGTACATGCGGGTTACGCTGCCGATCTTTTGGCAGGTGCTCCACATGTTACCTTTCGATTGGTCATTGGAACAGGAGGGGTTCAATCGATTGGAAATCAAGGCTTTGCCTTTGATAATTTTTTCATCGGCGAACGTGTAAAGCATTCGGTCATCGAGCATTTTACCAATTCGGCCAGTGTCGCAGCCAGGGAGGCAGACCGGGCAGTGAAAAATTTTGTTTCGGACTTTTCCGGACAGGTGATAGATCTGCAGTACCATATGGATTACCCGGGCGAGGATCCCATGAATTTGAATAATCCGCTTCCTCCTTCGGTACGTTCCTTTAATTATGGCATTCCCAGCGTCCCTTATGCGGTGCTGAATGGAGGAGCGGGTCCTGAGTATCGCTATGATTTTTCAGATCTGTCAGAACAGCCCGATGGAGAGAAGTTACTGACATCGTCCCTTGAAGTTCCACCCTTTGATGTGCATCTTAATGCTGACTTTCTGGCGAACAGCGTTGATGGCAATGTGAAGGTCACTTGTAAAGAGGATGGTTTTGACTCCAATATTCAACTCTATGTAGTGATTGTTGAAAAGGAGCTTACAGCCTATACCGGGGCAAACGGATCTACCACCTTCAGGAACGTGGTGCTGGATATCTTACCTACAAGTAGTGGAGAATTACTTGGGAATGATTGGGGAGAAGGAGTTTCGCAGGATCTTGATTTCAGTTGGAACTATGCATCTTACATGGAGGATCTGGAAGATTTGATGATTGTTGCCTTTGTATTTGACCGGGATAAAAATCAGATTCTGCAATCAGCCTTGCAGGAACATACTCCAAGTGTGGGTGTAGAACAAAGACCGGTAGTTGAGAAGGCTCTGGCTATTTACCCCAATCCGGCCCGTTCCTATGTTTATGTCAATTTTGGAGATGAGGTGGAGCAGAAAGGCCTCCTGAATATTGTTGATCTTTCCGGCAGGTCGGTGTTCACTACTGAGGTCTTACCCGGCTATACCATACAGAGACTTGATATCTCCGGTCTTTCCGATGGAATATATATGCTACAGTGGCTGGAGCCCGGTCTCTTAAAGGGCCGGAACAAGCTGGTACATACGCATTGATCAGCTCTCTTCCTGAAGCGACTTAACAAATTCCTTTCCAAAACTGATAAGTCGGTCAGCGTCCTTGCTATCGGGAAGGAACCTTGCAGTTTGTCCCTCACCCACAATCTTCAACTTGAGGTTTCGAAGATGGGCCTCTATTAATTTAACTGCTTCACCACTCCAACCAAATGAACCAAATGCAGCGGCGGGCTTTCCTTTATCCCGTATGGGATTTATCACAGAAAACAGTTTGTAAATCGGTAGCAGGGTATTCTGATTGATGGTGGGGGAGCCCACGATGATGGCATCTGCAGTGACCACATGTTGCTCCAGGTCGCCCAGAAGGATATTTTCAATATCCAGGAGATCCACTGTGATGTTCTCATTTGTCTTCAGTCCCTCTGCCATCTGTAAGGCCATCTCCCTGGTGTATCCGTAAGCAGAAATGTAAGCTATCAGGACCCTGTTGCTTTTTTGGGTCTCTTCCAGATAGAGGTTTGAAAGCTTGAGTGAGCGTTCAATTTTATCTTTCCAACCCGACCTGAGTATGGGACCGTGGCCCGGACAGATCATATCAAGGGGTAGGGTTTTTATTTTCTCTATGGCTTTCAGCATGAACTTGCTGTATGGCTTCAGGATCACGTCAAAGTAGTAATCGAAGGCATCGCTGTAGTCATCGATCAGATCATCAAACATCAATTCGTCAGCATAATGAGCACCAAAGGAGTCGCAGGTGAAAAGCAAGCCCTCTTCTTCAAGATAGGTGTAAATGGTATCGGGCCAATGCAGGTTTGGGGCGCCAATAACCCGTAACTTTTTATTACCCAGATCAATGATATCCCCGTCTCTCACTTTTTTTGATTTAAAGGGGCGATCCACCATTTCACCAAGGTAGGTTAGTGCCTGTCCACTACCTACTACAGTGGCTTCCGGTGCCAGCTCCAGCAGGTGCTTCAGGGACCCTGAATGATCGGGTTCGGTATGGTTACATACGATATATTCAATCTTAGAGGGATCGGTTAGCGCAAGGATTTTTTCCCTGAACTCCGGCCAGTATTTCTCCTTAACCGTTTCGATAACAGCAGGTTTGTCAGCATCAATAAAGTAGGAGTTATAGGTAGTTCCATGTTTGGTTTCCATTACAATGTCGAAAGTGACAATTTCATGGTCAAGAACCCCTATCCAGTTTACGTCTTCGCTAACCTGGAGGATGTTTATATTCTTCATAAATGCTCCGTATTTGGCTGCAAATATATACAAAAAAAGCTGTCCCGCTCGGGCGGGACAGCTAGTGAAAACTCACAATCTGTATTTTACGAACCTGAAAGTTATTTAGATTCACCTCCACATTTGCCGGAGCAATCACTTTTCTTTTCGCCGGAGCAGTCACTTTTCTTTTTGCCGGAGCAATCACTTT